>NZ_JANLWO010000162.1:0-4815 GCF_031364565.1 Chamaesiphon sp. OTE_20_metabat_361 | reverse complement strand
CGATCGTCCAAACAAAACGTCCGAAAACGATTGAGGGCATTTTTAACACCAAAAAGATTGGCAACTACCCAATAAGTACCACTACTTTTTTCGCGCAAGCCTTCATCGATGACTTGAATATTGCGATCGGTCAGAAAATCGACGATCGCCACCCGCAAGACCTCGGGGGGTAAAATAACATTAATCAACCAGTCAGACAATTGCGCTGCTTGGCTGTCGGTTAGCTCGAATTCGAGGATCAACCGATCGAAGATTTGATTGATTTGGGGTTCTAAGAAGTCGGGTTTGCGTGCTAAGACTCTCAGCCAGCGGGGAAAGGATTCACCGAGTAAATCTTTGAGAATATTGGCGAGTAATTTGACCGTCTTTTGCTCTTTGTCGGCTTGAATCTGTTCTAGAGCCAATTGGAGCAGCCAGGTAATCGCGGATTGAACTCGCTCTACCTCTAGCAATCGCTTGGCGATCTTTTGTAGCTCTACTGGCGTGAGCAAAGAACCCATAATCGTATCCGAAATCCGGGTCGCCAATCGTTCTTGGTTACTCGGAATCAATCCCGGCGTAAACGGAAGTTGATATTTACCAATGAATTTCGCCGTATAAGGACGAAACAACATTTTGATCGCGACATCATTGGTAAAATAGCCGACAACAGCACCAGCCAGAGGCGGTGTCAAATATAGCCACAGTTGAAACGAGGACAATGTATTACCGGGATGCAATCTGGGTTGATTCTACAATTATACCCAGTGTGAGTTCGATCGGTTCGGTATGTGTATCCACCGGATCGATCGCGGTTATCCACATCTGAGGATTGTACTTCAATTTTCGCTCCGTAGGATGTGTTTCTGCGTCAGCAAAACGCACCGAGCCTCTAGAACCTAGAAGGTGCGTTACCTAAATGTCTAGCAAGCCGTAACGTTTCTGAATCGCGAGGAGTTGGGTTCTGGCGGCGGCAGCGTTGTCGGCGAGATCGGCAAATTCGATCAGGCGCAGGAGTTCTCTCCGGAGTAAATTTCGTTCGATCGCCAGTGTATCTCGGTCTAATTCTGGTGGCAAAACAACCATATCATAGAGGGTAGCGCGATCTTTGCCGACATCTGGGCGGAGAATCCGCCCTCGGCGTTGGATAAATTGGCGCGGATTGGTGCTGCTAGCGAGGATGACGGCATGTTTGATAGCGGGGATATCGATGCCTTCATCCAAACAGCGGATCGCGACTAGTCCTTGGAGTGCGCCAGATTCAAACTGGTGGCGGAGTTGTTCGCGATCGAGTAGTGATGTGGTGGCGGTATAAGTGTTGACGCGATAGCCGAGTTCGGTACCGAGTAAGTGCGTGACGGCGGCGAGTTGTTGGGTGCTATCGCTGCTACCATCGCCACAGTAGAAGAGGGTGTGACTGGTATCGAGGCGATCTTGCATCAAGGTTTTGAGCGCGACGAGTTTGTTGGCAGCAGCACCGATCAGTCGGGAGCGTTGCATGAGTAAGGGTGTGAGATCTGGGGTGTCAAATTCATCGTGGTTGGCACCGCGATCGGAATTATTGTAAAGGAGTTTGCGGGCGATCGCGCGGCTGAGTTGGAGATAGCGATCGCTCTCATCTGGAGTCAGTTCGACGAGGATCGGATAGTATAAATAATGGACGAGGGCACCACAATCGATCGCGTCTTTGAGGGTAAATTCGGGCTGGAGGATATCTCCAAAGTAGTCGATGATATTTTGGGTGCCGATGTCGTCATAGTGGCGTTCGGGAGTGGCTGAGAGGGCAAGTCGCAAGCCGACATTCCGGGGGAGGCTGGATTCGCGCTTTTTGGCACCGAGATTATGCACTTCGTCGCCGATAATCAGGGTACGATCGGGTAAATATTTGAGCTGGGATTGAAATCCGGCGGTAGTTAGGGTTTCGTTGGTAGTAACGATCGTCAGAAATTTTTGTTGTCCGGTATGGATTCTGGCAAGTTGGTGGGAAAATTTGCCTTGCCATTTATGGATGCTTTCGCAGGCGAGAATCGGCTGAAGATGAAACTTTTCGCACTCTCGCCCCCATTGATTGACGAGGTGCCGAAACGGACAGATAATAATCAGAACTTGCAGTCCGATCTGTTGATATAGTTGATGTGCGATCGCGAGGGCAGTAATTGTTTTACCGCTACCAGTCGCCATCTTCAGGGTACCGCGACCTTGATTTTTAAACCAGTTGGTAATTGCTTGTTGTTGGTACGATCGCAGTTGTAATAGTGCGGGTAATTGCGGACATCCCGGCGGCACTGGCTCGACTTGGTAGCGCACCTGTGCTTCGGCTACGGCTACCAATCGATTGATGCTCAGCCATCCCGCTGCTGAATTCCCTGCAACCTGAAGATCGGGAATTTTTGCTACTCGATAGATATTTTGTGAGTCGATCGACACCAGCAACCACCGAACGATGTGCCTTTTGATACTATCACAGCCAGACTTAGATCGGCAGCTTGCGATCGCCCGATCTTGGCTGGTACGGCAGTCGGGGCTGTAAGGGATAATTAACGTCAGATGACCCGATTGCCAAGTCTGAGCCGTCATCACGATACCGCCTTGATGGACGATCGCTAAATCCCCGCTCGATCTACCTAAAATGGTCGTTCTGCTTTTCTTGTCAATGTTGGATAATAAATCTTAATGACCGATCGGCGAGTGTCGATTGCGGTACCTTCGTTACCATAAGTTGCCATTACTCGATCCTTGCCAGACACAGACTGCTCGCGATTTTGCTCGGACATAACACAGCAAGCTTGACTTCAAACAGGAGTAAATCATGACCCAAGATCGACAATCTGCTGGTAAAACCGATCTCCCGCTGATTCCCGAACTCACGGTACCAAAACGCACGGATCGCCGTCGGTGGGCGTGGTTGAACAATTTTTTGTATCTGTTTCCGACAGTGGGATTGGGGACGATTGGCTTGTGCATCGCTTTAGCCGTGCTAAATCCGGTGGCAATGCCCGATCTGGCAGATCCATTTGCGACACCCGAACATTTGCTGCCGGAGTGGTATCTGCTCCCGGTATATCAGCTCGTGCGGCTGATTCCCTACAAGATCGTGGGCATCGTGACGATGGTGTCCTTTGCGACGGGATTGTTACTCTTACCCATCATTGAAAATCTCGTGCGGTTCGATCCGCGCTTGCGGCGGGGGGTGTCGATCGCGATTTTCTCAGTTAGTACGATTGTCACGCTGTGGCTGGGTTTCGGTGCGCGGTTGCCGATCGAAGATGCGTTTTCACTAGGTCTATTTTAGGAGTTGGCAATGACGATCGAAAATACTACTATTATCAAGCTGCAAAAACTAGCTACCATCATCGCGGTATCTCTGCTCTCGCTGGTACTTACTGCGGCAATTTCTGGCTTGCTGATAGCATTTTACTACGAGCCGAGTGCGGGTGGGGCTTACACTTCACTCAAACAGATCGATACCCAAATTAATTTTGGCTGGTTGATTCTGACGGTGCATCACTTGGCGGGAAATGGCTTTACGATCTTGGCATTGATTCAAATTGTCGTTATGTTTTTTAGCGAGCAATTTCGTCCGGCGTGGATCGTCGCTTGGGTAAGTGGGATTTTATTAACGCTCAGTGCGGTGGGTTTAGGCTGGACATCGATGATTCTCGACTGGTCGCAGCAGGGCTTCTGGCGGTTTAAGATCGAGCTAGGCACGATCGAAGCCATTCCCCTCATCGGCTCGACGCTCAGCACCATTCTGACTGGTGGCGATGCGATCTCTACCGAAACGGTCGTTCACCTGTACACTTTGCACAGTTACGTTTTGTCGATCGTGGCGATCGGTTTAGCGATTTTCCATCTGGCTGGCTTATCCATTCAAGAAATAGAAATCGATCCGACGATCGCACCCGATCTCGATCCACCTGTCTGACAGGATTCAAGATCCATACAAGCATCAAGTCTAGTCGCAAGTAATCTATTCGAGAGCACGATCGGAAGGTGATGTACGATATCAACGTTAATCTCGCCAATATGCCCAAACCAGAAGATTTAGCAATCTAGTCAGATCTAAACCCACCAATACTCGCAAGGATTGGTACTATGTCCGCTAAAATATGCGTAAGCCGTCCGCTTACCCAATCCCTCACCATGTATCAGTACGAGTTACCCAGATACCTACCCACTGCCGACGAACTGCCCTGCTCGGATGATACGCCCGTGGATAACGAACTTCAAGAAATCATTCCCAGCCTACTCAAGTCAATTTTACGCATCCTCTGGCACGATCGGCTAGATTGGTTTTTTGGCATCGATATGGGCATCTATTCCCATCCAGAGCAACCGCCAATCGTTCCTGACGGTTTTTTGTGTCTGAATGTCGAGCGACACTATGACGAGGAGTTGCGTCTGAGCTACCTACTCTGGGAAGAGGAAATACCACCCATTTTGGTGTTAGAAGTAGTCTCCACTAAACCAGGTGGCGAGTACACTACCAAACTCGATGAATATGCCCGGATGGGCGTACTCTACTACATCATCTACAATCCCAAACGCCGCCGCAAACCTCGACTAGAGATCCACAAGCTCGTTAACGGCAAATACGAGTTACAAGATAGCAATCCTATCTGGATGCCCGAAGTTGGTTTGGGTATCGGTAGCGAACGCGCCAGCTTTGACAGGTTAACGCGGGAATGGTTGTATTGGTATGACGATAATAATCGCCGCTATCCCACTCCTGACGAACAGATCGAACAGCAACGCCAACGCGCCGATCGATTAGAAGCTAAATTACGCGCTCTAGGCATCGACCCCGAATAGCCGGATCGATCCCCCCAAATCTAT
>NZ_JANLWO010000128.1:0-3832 GCF_031364565.1 Chamaesiphon sp. OTE_20_metabat_361 | reverse complement strand
ATTTAGTACCGGAATCGGCACACCCACCCCCAACATCAAAGAAGAACCATAATTTTTGAGATAGCAACCCCGCACCCATTTAGGATCCATCTGCTTGGCATCGCCAATTAGCGCCAGCGTCGCGCCAGGGCCGATCGGCGTACGATTTTCGCCCCGTTTTTGGAGTGGGAAATGCTGGGTACCTTCCCAGGCGACATAGCCGATCCCCCCACCCAACCAAATCCGCGTCCCGATGCCAATTACTTCCAAATCGGGGTCGTTTAATAGTGGTGAAATTGCCCCAGTATTGGAATAAACAGCATTCCCCAGTCGGGGCTGTAAGGGGCCTAGATAAGTGTACAACTGGCGATCGCCACCATTGACCCCAACGATGAAGTTTTGGTACAAATTCCGGGGGTTGTAGAGGTAAAATTGATTGATCGTATCTTTGGTAATCGTCGTATCGAAAGAGGCTCTGGGATAGCAGTCGGTAGCTTGACCGATCGCGCGGAGATGGACACCTTTCCCGGCAATTAAATCGGCGATTACATGTGCGCCACCGCGCTCTTTGCGATCTTCATCGCCAATTTCTCCAGCATATTCGACTAACTGAGTAGCACCTAGATACAAGTCTACCGCCCCAAATCCAGCATAAGCCGGAACGCCATCCAACGTACACGATCGAATCTTAATTGGCGGATCGGTATGTCCTAAATTGAGAATTGCGCCCGATGATTCCATCGGCTCGAAACTACCCGTGGTTACCACATCCACCATTTCGGCAATTTTAGCAATTCCGAGTTCCGCAACCTTAATTTTGACCTCATCAACCGTCCAGACTACCGCTTGTTTATTGCTAAATTTCTCATTAATTAGATCGATCGTTTTCATGAGTTAGTGGATAGTGAATAGTGACTAGTGGATGGTGAATAAGTAGATGGGCGTAATTAAATATAAGATATCTCGTAGGGTGGGCACTGCCCACCATCTAGGTTTTAGGCAGAATCTATTTTATAGATAATTGCACCTACCTACTTAGTAGCTCGATAGTTTCACCATAGACGATGCTAATTGTGTTAAGTCCAGCCACAATACGCCAACGGCAGTCGATCGCCGAGCGGAAATAATAGCAGCCTATGCTACGATCTCACTGTTCGATCGAGCGTTCATAATGTACCTGATTCGAGTTGCTCTAAATAGATAAATTCTGGATCTTTAACACCAGCTTCTTGCCTGATTTTAACTAGCTGTGGAGATTCAAAAAATCGTCGAGCAGCCTCGATCGATGTCCAGGCGGAAAAGTGGACTATTTTACAAGGATTGCGAGCGTCCTTTAAAACTTGATACGTCCGTTCGCCAGCTTCTTTGCGGATCTGGGCAGCGCGATCGAAAATCTGCTTCCATGAGTCATAATCTTCGACTTCATGAATGATTAATACATATTGCGTCATGGACATCAAAAATTTAGTTTACTCATCGCGTACCCACACAGCTAGCCCACCGCCACGTCCGCGCGCCGCAATGCTAGTTTCCCCCGCCCAGAAAAAAGCGAAGAATGGTAGATCGGCGATCGAGATTTTCGCAAAATCTTTAATTCCCGCTTTACCACTCCGAATCTTACCTTGGTAAACCGTAACGCCTAGAAATTTAAGTTGAATCTCCGTAAAATCAAATACTAATAAATTTTTCTTACCGGGATAACGACAGGGGCCAGTAAAGCGGATGTAAATACTTCCAACTAATAATTTATTCGTCACGGTTCCCGTCAATTCTGAGTCAGCATCTTGCGTAAAAGCGATCGAAGCGGGGATAAATTTTGGCAAATAATACCCGCGTCCCAGCTTAACTTGCTTGCCTTTGGTTTTACTTGCGCCAGTGGCAAAACACAAGCGCCATTCGCCGAGTAAAGCTGCAAAGGGAATTGCTAACTTTTGCGTGCGGGCAGTTATTTCCGCCGTTTGTAGAGCAGCTACCATCGCACTTGGCGTCGGACGATCGACAGATTTTGCCGCACTATTTAAGACTGTTGTAAAATCGGGACTAGAAGTATTCACGCTGCTCCTCAGAGATTGTTTAAAAAGTCTAATTGCTTCGTTTGCAGTGGGTAAATCCCCCTTAGAAAGGGGGACTTCCGGATCCGGTTCCCCCCTTTTCAAGGCTTGCTCGGGGGGATTTCTAGGGTGTGCGCTTAACAGGTCAGACTTTTCAGACATCCTCTTAAGGAAATTGGTGCCGAAGATCGAGCGACAGTTAAATGCGATCGCGAGGGGGAAAAATAATCCGCCATTTCACTAATTGCCGATCGATCTCTCGAACGAGCGCGGCATCGACAGCCGATCTCGGACTATCTGCCGCGTCACCGGATTTGAGAAAATCGAAAGCCGAGCGAAAGTCTTCAGGAGTCGTGCTAATTGGTGCGTCAAAGTGACAGGGAATAATCCGCTCGAAGTCCCATTGTGCCACGCGATCGACCCAGGCGATCGTTTGGCGCGGAGCGCGATTGAGAATTAATGTCTCAAGGATCGGCGCAACCAGCAATCGACCATCTGCTTGCAAGTTGACAAACCCCTGCTGCCAGTCGGCTTGCCACTCAAATGGATAGATCCCAAAATAGGTCTGTCGCGACCGTAGAGGGGCGGTAAATGACTCGCGCCAGGTATCCGACCATTTGCGGATTTTGAGGATGCTAGGCTGGAAATACAGCGCAAATAAGCAGATCCGCTGCCAGCCGCGCTGACGATTGGCAGGGGTATCGGGGATAATTTGATTAGCTCGATCGCGAGCGTGAAATAATAATGGATCTAGTTCGAGTTGGACGATTTCTGGTGGCTGGCTGGGAATCGCCACGATCGAATCAGTTAATAATAACGTCCGCGAGCGACGGTGAAACATAGCCACTTCTGCAAACTGTCCGGGACCGAGATCGATCGTCTCCAAGATCGCATAATCGAACTCATCGCCAAACGGCGTCCCAGAGCTATCTGGCGGTAAAACATGGGTGCGTCCGCGCGGGAACCCCAGCCAGCTCAACGGTAAATTGACAGGAAAACTCCACTGATCCGGCGCAACCCACACCTGCGCCTGGGGAAACGCGCGGGCAAATGGGCCGACGAAGACCTTATGCTCCAGCCCCGAAATCGTCGGTAAAATAATATATCGCACATCCCCATGCAGGGCGACTAATTCCTTCACCAATTGCAAACATTCCCCTGTCGGTGCCACGGGTGCATATACCAGCAAACCACCCGCTGCCAACCTTACCACCGTCATCCGAATCGGCACCACGACATAAAATATCCCCTGCACCTGCTCGAACACCCACAGCTCACCAGCCACAACCTCTCGCCGCAGCGTGCGCCGTCGCCCATATGGATAAATCGGCAATGTAAACCAAAATCGCCACGCTACATCTGCCGCTGATGGCTGGGTTGCGGTAGTTACTCGTTCTTTCAGAGTCACAGTCGGACTCCTCGTAATTGTAAATTCATATCGATCGCCACATCCACTACACCAGAATTCGGATCGCGCAGCCCAAGATCGCTCGATCGCATCGATATGGTGTTCTACCAATTATATCTGTTGACCCGTCCCGATCGATACCTCAACGGCAGTTGTTTGGCGATCGGTATCCTGAAAATCTCAACAAAAACCTGACTATTTACGCGCCCTGGAGGACTTGAACCCCCGACATTCGGTTTTGGAGACCGACGTTCTACCAACTGAACTAAAAGCGCATGTGAGAAAAAGAAGCGATCTTCCTGACCCTGTAAATTAGTATAGTATGAAACTAAAATTATTGGTCAGGATACTTGAAAAAAAATCTGCAAGATTATTCCAAGGGACGATCGAACCG
>NZ_JANLWO010000009.1:0-4363 GCF_031364565.1 Chamaesiphon sp. OTE_20_metabat_361 | reverse complement strand
TTCAATTGACGCTCCGACAAGTTATAAACCAAATTGATGGAAGCACGCACGGCACCCGTGCCGTAGTCCTGCCAATTACCTGTAGCGAGCAATTGGTTGTTAATGTATGCACTAGCGTCTTCAGGGCTGTTGTGAGCGATGTAGCTGCGGAAGTTGACGCCGACGGCTTGATAGTCAGCGAGTTTGAGGGTAGCGACGTATTTCTGAGCGACTTCACCCGCAGTGATAGTATCGATTTCTTTGTCGCCAACTGCTTCGAGGAACATGACGCGATCTGGTTGAGCGGCAATACTGAAACCATTTTCAAACACGATTTGAGCGACTCGATCTGTGTATACTGGCTCGCGAGCTAGTTTCCAATCGCTGGGGATGATGCCAGTTTGCTTCAAGAAATCTTCATTGAGGATAGCGGGGTTTTGAATTTTGACGGAAACGACAATGGCGAGTTCTTGAGTGATGAGTTGACTCATAATGTTTGAATGCTTAAGGTAAATGCTTGGGAAAGTTACAGTTTTTCGAGGTCTACTGTTTCCACATTCCACCATATGCTGAAGGTTCGGGGGCTGACATCAGGGGATCTAAGGATCTTGGATTGGTGGGACGTTGCCAGAGCGCGTAAATTTACTGAGATTGACTCCAAATCTGGTAGGTTTTGCGCTTGATGCTAAATTTTTGGTAGATTGGTTGGGTCGGGAAGACAAGGGACGAGCTTAAATCGAGCATCAGGCGTAACATCCAATCGGTACCGTTCGCTCAATCCTCGCCGCACTAGCGCGTTCCTGACGGCTATTGCCGTACCTGCGTTTAATTGTGCTTTTTGAGTGCTAGAAATCATCGTGGGATGGACGCGATAGCTATAGAGTGCCGCCTGGTGGTGGTAAATCTCTGTAACTTCAGAGAGCTTCAAGCACAGGTCATAATCCTGGACGTGGGGAATTTCTAAATCGATCCCACCGACGGCATCGTAAAGCTCCCACCGGATTAGTCGGAAGTGAAAGGTCATAAAATCGATGAGTAACCGTTCTTTGGAATAGGGAATGTGACATCTAGGCCCTATTCCTAAATCTCGACCGCTAGGATCGATTAGGCGATGGTCTGTGTAGACCATGCCAATTTCGGGTTTTTCATCTAGGATTGCTACTGTTGTGGCTAAAGCATCTGGTGTCAGGATGTCGTCGCTGTCTACCCAACCGAAATAGTTGCACATTCCTTCCAAGTTGAGTGCATCAAGACAGGGTTTTGCTGAAGTTGGGACTGACGATGAAGGCGAACCAGCAACCGATTGTGCCGAGGTTTCCTCCGCATTCAAATTTGGCAAGACCAGACAGGGACGAATGGCCATCATTGCTGCATGAAGGGAATGCGTTTGTCCGGCATGGTTAGCTTGAATAAAGCGAATCCGGGGGTCTAATTTAGCGTATTCATGAGCGATATCGGGGGACGTGTCGGTGGAGCCGTCATCCCAGATGGTGAGGTGCCAATGAGGGTAAGTTTGGAGCAGGATGCTATCGAGGGCGCACTTTAGATAGTTCTCGCGGTTGTGGACGGTCATCACGAGGGCAACGAGGCTGGGCATCTGAGCTTTAAGTGTGGTGATAGTTTTAGGATGCCCGTGATGCACAGGATGTTTGAAAAAATTGTATTTATTTTACCTAAAGTAGTGGCTTCTCAATTGAACTTCACTCTGATTCACCTTCGTTGATTTTAGGTGTTCTTGCAATATTAGCAACAAAAGACTTTCGATACTGCCATATCCCGATCGAGGCTATAGATGCTACTAACATAGTTAAATAAATTACGTTATTAGCAACCAAAGATGATAGCTGATATCCGAGGTCGGATTTAATTAAATTTAAGTTGTGGCGAGATTTAGTATGCTGAGGATCGATCGTAAGTGCTTGTTCATAGTCTACTGTTGAACCCTTTTTGTCCCCTATTTTAAAGCGAAGAAAACCACGATTATAGTAAGCATAGGCATTACTAGGCTTTAATTCAATAGCTTTGGACAGATCGACAATCGCGCCTTGATAATCTTTGAGAGCGAATTTAGTATTACCCTGTTGATTGTAAGATTCTGCCGAACCGTGAGTAACTGTTTGAATTTCTGTGGAGCGATTCACCGTATTGCGAGCTAGTGCAGGTCGAGACTGAATATAAAATATTGATTGAGAGAGCAGAATAATTAATAGCTGAAAGGCGGGTTTTTTCATTAATTTAAAACTACAAAGTTATTTGCTAGTTATCTTGAAAAAATCGTCATATAATTAAGATGTTTAATTTTATAATAGTGAGGCGAGCGAATTTAAGGATTGACTATATCGGGCGATCGAATTTCACTCTGATTCACCTTCATTGATTTTGGTTTGTTTTGGAATATTAACAATAGAAGACTTTCGATATCGCCATACTCCGAGCGAACCAATAAATACTGCGAGGATTGCCAATGGTAATGAATTAGTTGAAACCGATGATGATAGTCGATATCCTAGATCTGATTTGATTAGATCTAAGTTTTGACGAGCTTTAGTGTGTTCGGGATTGATTTTTAGTGCTTGTCCATAATCAGCAATAGCCCCATCCTTATCTCCTGATTTATAGCGAGCGACACCGCGATTATTATAAGCATTAACATAATTAGGATTTAATTCGATTGCTTTGCTATAGTCAATAATTGCATTTATATTGTCACCTGTACTAAATCTAGTATTGCCTCTATTGTTATAAGCAATGGCTAGCTTAGGATCGATATCTATTGATTTGTTATAGTCGGAGATGGCACCTCGATCGTCCTTGAAATCTAATTTAGCATTGCCGCGACTATTGTAAGCCATCGCAAATTTAGGATTTAATTCGATCGTCTTATTATAGTCATCAATTGCGCTCTTCATTTCTCTTAGCCTATATTTAGAGTTGCCGCGATTGTAGTAAGCTTCAAATAATTTAGGCTCGATCTCAATTGCCTTATTGAAATCATTAATTGCGCCCCGATCGTCTTTCAAGCTAGATTTGGAATTACCTCGATTAAAATAAGCCTCGGAATAACTTGGGTTTAATTTAATTGCTTTGCTGTAGTCTTCAATCGCATCCTGATAATCTTTGAGACTAGCTCTGGAGTTACCCCGATTTAAGTAAGAATATGGATAGTTAGAATTGAAACTAATTGCTTTTGTATAATCATCAATTGCTCCCAAGTCGTCTTGTAACTTCGCTTTCGAGTTTCCTCGATTGTAGTAGCTATCATGAGAATTAGGATTTGACTCAATTGCTTTAGTATAATCAGCTATGGCATCTCGGTCGTTATTTAAAATTGCTCTAGCCATGCCACGATACAAGTAAGCAGCCGTAAATTTAGGATTTAGTGCGATCGCTTTAGTAAAATCATCGATTGCACTTCGGTAATCCTTAGATTTATACTTATTATGACCTTGCTTGAGATAAAACTGCGCTGAGTGTCGATCAATTGACTCAGTTTTCAATAAATGAGGAGAAGAACTTTTAGCAAGGGCAGGTTGCCAATGAGTGAAAAATACTGCTTGAGAGCAGAAGACAATAAATAAGAGAGAAACGGGGGTTTTCATTGATTTAAGTTATAAAGCTATTTGAAAGCTATTAAATAAGCAATCGTCCCACTATTAGACTGTAATAGCGAGACGATATGATTGGAAAATTTACTAGATCGGGTTATTGACTTTCACTTTGACAGTTTTCGTAGTCACCCCACCATCTTTATCAGTCACAGTTAACACCACATCATAGTAGCCATTACTGCTGAAGACATGAACCGGATCTCGACCGAAGACTGATTCGGTATTATCGCCAAAATTCCAACTATAAGTCAGAGTATCTAACAGACCAAGATCGGTAGCTATACCCCCAAACTGAGCCGCTTGACCTTTAGTAATAGTGGCTGGTTTGACAATATTCACAATCTTCGGTGCAACGTTATCTACCTTCACAACCGTGGTTTGAGTAGTTACACCGCCGTCTTTATCTGTGACAGTTAGAATGACATTATATTCACCGTTATCAGCAAAGATATGGGTGGCATTCTGCTCAAAAACTGGTTGAGTATTATCACCAAAGTTCCAACTATAAGTCAGAGTATCCGATTTACCAGGATCGGTAGCCATCGCTTTGAATAGCGCGGCTTGACCTTCATTAATCTTGGTTGGTTTGACAATATTGACAATCTTCGGCGCGACATTATCTACCTTCACCACAATCGTTTGAGTGGTAACGCCACCATCTTTGTCAGTAACAGTGAGGACAACGTTATAGTTACCATTATCAGCAAATGTATGCTTGACATCTCGACCGACGACTGGCTGAGTGTTGTCACCAAAATTCCAACTATAGATGAGCT
>NZ_JANLWO010000085.1:0-4658 GCF_031364565.1 Chamaesiphon sp. OTE_20_metabat_361 | reverse complement strand
CTCTGAGATGCGCCAGCGGGAGCTTGAATATCGGCACCTGCTTCGATGAGCAGCCGCACGATCTCACCATAGCCTGCATATGCAGCACTAGCGATCGGCGTAAATCCTAATTTATCCCGAAGATTGACATTTGCGCCAGCTCGAATCAAGAGTTCGACGATCTGGGTATGTCCGGCGGCGGCGGCATTTCCAATCGCCGCACCGCGATCGAGATCTTTATTTACATTAGTTGCCAACAACGAGCGGACGCGATCGACATTCCCGGCTGTCGCAGCTTGGATCAGTTGGATCGATTCGAGTCCGGCTGTCGATGCGCCCGCCTGCATCAGCAGATTAAACATCGGGTAGTTTTCGGCAGCGGCTACCGAGGATAATACCGTGTGTCCGCGATCGTCTTGGACGTCGAGATTGGCACCAGCCGCAATTAAGACTTCCACACAGTCGGTATAACCAGAACCCGCCAACGCCGCATGAAAAATCGCTGTTTTCCCACCAGCACCACGTTGATTGACATCAGCACCACCAGCAATCAACAGCTTGGCGATATGCTGGCGATTACTGGCAAAAAAGCTCCCAGCAGCTAACATCAAAGCTGTCATCCCAGTTGCTAAACCATCATCATCGCTAAGCAAATTAGGATCGGCACCCGCAGCTAAGAGCGAGTCAACTAACGATCGATGCCCGTAATATGCTGCTGCCATCAAGGCTGTATGACCTTTGGCACCGATTTCGTCGATTTCCACACCGATTTCAATTGCCCGATTGACTTCATCGACATTGCCGATTGTCGCCATTTCTATGAATTTTTCCACCGGGCGATTTTGTTCGCGAATCCGCCGTTTGCGAGTCGCTTGGAGCAATTGTTCGCCATCGCGATCGGCACACAGTCGAATGGTGGTATTGACTAGTGGATAGAGATAATGATAAATATCGCGGTCTTCACATTTGGCTGCGAGTAAAATTGGCGTCTCCCCCCGACTCCAGACATTGACATTCGCCCCAGCCGTAACTAACAACTGCACGACCGAGCGATGTCCGTTTTTGATAGCAGATAACAATGCCGTCCACCCATCTTGCCCGACGGGCGCATTGACGTCTACCCCCCGAGGTAACAGCATTTGAATGATTTCCACCTCACCGCGTTCGGCAGCTAAACCCAGTGCCGTAGTCGAGACACTTCCGCTGTGGGGATTGGCATTAGCACCGAGCAAACACTGCACCAGATCGATATGTCCGCGATCGATTGCCATCCCCAAGGGTGAATAGCCCAAATTCCAGTCATACCGATCGAGACTAGCACCAGCTTCGATCGCCTGCTGCACCAAATCGAGGTCGCCATCGATCGCCGCAGCCATCAGCGAACTATTGGTTGCATTTTCCTCATATACTGGTACATCATGCGACTCTCGATCGACGCCACTAGCGCCAAAAATATCAGTGCTAGTTTGGGTATCGGGATCGAAGTCCGGCTCATCTTCACCGCCAATGACGGGAAATAAACTCGAATCGAGATCTGAGAGTAAGTGCGCCTCAGAATGGACGGCTGGCGCGGTCGCTGCTGGCGATGCCCCAACGAGATCGTCGAGGTCGATGGCATAGGTTTCGCCATCTTCCCAAGTCTGAGAAGCATTGAAGAGAGTTTCATCCATGCCAAATAGAAGATCGCTATCTGCAACCCGATCGCTCGATGATAAATCTAGATCGGGGAGGATTTGCGCTCTATTCTCGACAACATAAGTTTCACTTGCCCAGTCGTCATTCATCGGGATCGATCGCCGTGCCACTGCTGCATCGGCTTGGCTCGAAAGTCGATCTAGATCTATGCTCAGATCGAAGGCATAAGTTTCTCCAGCAGCGATCTCATCTTCTAGTAAAGACTGTGGGAATGGTGTGATGTTAATTTCACCCGGTTTCAATACCTCGGTGCGATCGAGCGTGACCGCTGGGTCGTGGGTTGCCGTGGCAAAGACTTCATCGAGATCGAATGTATAAGTAAGATCGGGTTCTGAGGTATGCTCCAACCAATTACCCGAATCGTCACGATTCCCATTGCCCCGTGATGAGTACTGCTCCGGCATAATTTGCTCGATTTGCGTGCTACTGTCCGGCGCGGGTTGATGGATTAAGTCAATGAGATTCTCAAACGGGATTTGTTGGGCGGTGGCTACCGATCGATCGCTATTATCGCCAGACATCGGTGAGTGCGCCACGTTGCCATGTTCTACTGGCAACACCTGTCGCGATGATGCTGGATCTAACTGTGCCTGCATTTGGGCACCAGCAGCTACGAGTAAATCGACGATTTGCAAACTCCCTTGACGGCAAGCTACCACTAAAGGTGTTTGACCCCGATCGTTGGGGCTATTGATGGCTGCGCCTGAATCGATCGCTAACTTTACCCGATCGTAGTTTGCTGCGGCGATCGCGTCAAATAGGAGCTGAGTTCTGGGATCTACACTCATGATGGCTGTGTTCGAGTTTGCTGGGTGACAGGCGATGTGCGTGGGGCACTATGCGTACTTCTAGATTTCCCACATTACCGACCAAACTCTCGATCTCACGATTTATTTAAGCACTGATTTCCAGACCGATTGCTGCGAATGTTTTCCCTAAAGTCCAAAGCCTCAGAGGATGTCTGAAAAGTATAGATTAGCACTCGTAAACCCTATCAATCCCCCCTAGCCCCCTTAAAAAGGGGGGAACCGGACTCTTAGTCCCCCTTTTTAAGGGGGATTCAGGGGGATTCAGGTCTGCGATTGTAGCAAATAAAACTTTTCAAACAGCCTCTAAAGCCTAAAGCCTGACTTTTGCAGGAAGTCTACCCCATTACCCGTAGCCACAGCAGGATGAGTTGGTTGATAATAATAAAGATTCAGTCTTTTACGCGATCGGTATGTTAAGTCAAATTCCACTTAGTTTAGTTCTGATTAATGTTGGCGGTCTCCTCGCCCTGATTGGCTTTTTTGCCTACGCGATCGATGATGCGACCTTTAATTTAATTGGTTTCTTCTACGGTATTCCCTTATTCTTGGGCGGCTTAGCGCTCAAATCAGCAGAACTCGAACCAGTTCCGTTCGAGCAAATCACCCCCGCCAATCTCGTCAAGCTCAGAGAAGCACAAGCTACACCTACCCTCAATCAAATCCGCAAAGATGTCACCAGATTCCGCTACGGACAAGAAGCGCATCTGGACGTTGCCCTAGAAAAGCTCGGACTAGCGCCGACAGATGAAGATCGACCCATTCTCAAAACTCTCCAAGAGACAGAGATTGGCGGGGCTTACGCACTGATTTTAAAATTCTACTCACCGTTTATGAGTTTTGACGTGTGGGAAGAAAAACGCGGGAAGATTACCAAATTTTTTGGCCCCGGTATCGATGCCCAGATCGCCGCATACGATGATGAAGAAATCGTCGTTACATTAATCGTCGTCGAGCCAGCCAAAGAACTGGCTACTTCTCCAGCCTAATTGCATACCATTGTAAATATTCTCCTGGTGCTAAATCCAGCTCGCAGCTAGTATCTAAGAGATATTTGACTCGTTCGTTAACGCCACTAATTTGCTGGACATCGATCGGGAGATCGTCAGCAAATTTGATGACAATTTCTTGAAGTTTTGCAGACATTTCTGCTGGAGTCAGAATCTGTTCTGGCAGATCTGTCTCTAGCACGACGTAAGCTTCATTATTGAACATTAATGAGTCAGACATAGATATAGAGGGTAGAGGGTAGAGGGTAGAGGGTAGGGGGTAGAGATTCACGCTCGTGCTTGGGTGCCCCGAAAGTTGAGCGAGAACGATAGAGATCGAGACACAGAGTAGATAGTAGTCTCGCTCCATACCTTAACTGTATCTTCACGAGCAAGACTATATTTAGCATTTATTCAGTATTTAATTTTGCCTACCTCCACTTTCTGTCTCCAAATTGACCCGCTACATAACAACTAACTTACGTATTGCAGTCAGGGTATAAAGGTATGTAAATCTCTACCATCCACTATCTACCCTCTACCCTCTACCCTCTACCCTCTACTCCCTAGATCTATGAATCCACTGCTATCACTCAACTATGAAGCCGCGATCGAATCGCTCGGTAATGATTACTATGATGACGTAGTAGCTGCCGAATTTCCCCAGCAGATCTTACGCTTTCGGAATGATGATTTGCTGTTGCGGCTGGGACTCGATCCGCGCCAAGTTAGCGAAGCAGATTTTATCGAAGCTTTTGGTAACTTTGCCAATCCCGCGCATCCCTTTTTAGCGCTCCGCTATCATGGGTATCAATTTGGTGAATATAACCCTGGATTGGGTGACGGGCGCGGCTTCCTGTACGGACAGGTGCGGGGTGTCGATGGCGAACTCTATGATTTTGGTACTAAGGGTTCGGGGAGAACGCCTTATTCGCGTGGCGGTGATGGGATGTTGACGCTCAAAGGTGGCGTGCGGGAGGTTCTAGCCGCTGAAGCGCTGCATCAGATGGGGGTGCGGACTTCTCGCTGTTTGAGCCTAGTGGAGACGGGTTTAGACTTGTGGCGGGGAGACGAGCCGTCGCCAACGCGTTCTTCGGTGATGGTTAGGTTTAGTCGATCGCATATTCGGTTTGGCACCTTCGAGCGGTTAAACTATCTCAAGCGCCCCGATTTAATTCAGAAGTTATTA
>NZ_JANLWO010000079.1:0-15007 GCF_031364565.1 Chamaesiphon sp. OTE_20_metabat_361 | reverse complement strand
TCGATCGAAGTCGAGACAATTGGATCTTGAGGTTATCGATTTCTATATTACAGAAAAACCGCACCTAATAGTTACTGGATCGGCATTTCGAGTTAATAGCTTTACTATTATTTACCATCTGCTGTGACGCTCGGCATTCGGATCTGGGAGTTATCGATCGATAAAGCGATTTACTGGCGTGAGATTGGCATTGCGATCTGGATCGATGAAATGGGAAATCCCCCGTAACGAGCGATTGGCATCATTGCGTCGGTTTGTGACGCTCGCGCGCTTGGCTCTCGGTTGGCTCCCTGACTTAAGTCGGACATTTGCCAACACCGCATCTACTGGTGGTGGCGAAATGCGATCGTTGGTAGCTTTGGTAGGAGGTTGAGTGCCAAGCGCAGCGGTTTGTAACAGCGGTTTAGCCGCTACCGAGGTCTGAAATCCACTGCCATCTTTACCAAATGGTTGAGTAACTATAAGCGTGAATGCCAATGTGGAAAGCCACAGTCGAGCGTGTCGTTTGAACATAGGAAAAAGATCGATACTACTTACTGGTAACTTACCCACTCAGCTTGGCGGAAGCATCAAAATTTCCAACATTTACAAGATAGTAACATCACAGCCGTCGTTGGCGTAGCCTCTGGAGCAAGAGAATCGCCAAAAAAATTCCCACCTCCGCCGCTAAGAATGCTAGGATCGCAAACAGCAAGAGAAGAAGTGCATAAAAAAAGGACAACCTAATGGCAGAGATAAATAAGTCGATATCCTTTGATGGTAGGGATATCAGACTTAAGGTTGGAGTATTCGCACCCCAAGCTGGTGGTTGCGTCTTAATCGAATCTGGCGATACCAGCGTACTAGTTACCGCGACGCGTGCGAAAGGACGAGAAGGAATTGATTTCCTACCATTGCTCGTAGATTATGGAGAACGGATTTATGCAGCCGGACGGATTCCCGGCGGTTTCTTACGTCGCGAAGGTCGAGCGCCAGAAAAAGTCACCCTAATTAGTCGGTTGATCGATCGACCGATGCGTCCGTTATTCCCCGACTGGCTGCGCGATGATATTCAAATCGTTGCAACCACCATGTCCCTAGACGAATTGGTACCCCCAGATGTCTTGGCAGTCACTGGAGCCTCGATCGCGACATTACTCGCGGGACTCCCATTTAATGGCCCGATGGCAGCAGTCCGCGTTGGTTTAGTCGGAGATGATTTTATCATCAATCCTACCTACCGCGAAATTCAAATCGGCGATCTGGATTTAGTCGTTGCGGGCACACCCGACGGCGTAATCATGGTCGAAGCTGGTGCCAATCAGTTACCCGAACAGGATATCATCGAAGCGATCGACTTTGGCTATGAAGCAGTTCAAGAGCTAATTACCGCCCAGCGGGAATTGCTCGCAGAACTCGGCATCGAGATCGTACATGCCGAACAACCAATTACTGACTCCACCTTAGAAAGCTTTTTACGCGATCGAACTACCGAAAGCATTAAAGTCGTACTTGGTAAATACGAGCCAAGTAAACCAATTCGGGATGCCCAGCTCGATGAAATCAAAGCTAAAGCAGTAGCCGAGATTGCCAGTCTCCCAGAAACCGATCCGATTCAAGTTGCCGCAGCTAGCGATAGTAAAGCTGTCAGCACCCTGTTCAAAAGCATCACCAAAAAAATGATGCGCCAACAAGTCATCGAAACCGGACGACGGGTAGACGGACGGGCACTCGACGAAGTGCGCCCCATCTCCTGTTTCGTCGGTGTCTTACCCAAGCGCGTCCACGGTACGGGTTTATTCAATCGGGGTCTGACTCAAGTCATGTCCGCCTGTACCCTCGGTACTCCCGGCGACGCACAGGATCTCGGTGACGATCTCAATCCCGAAAATACCAAACGGTATATTCACCACTACAATTTCCCCCCTTATTCCGTCGGTGAAACCAAGCCCATGCGTGCCCCAGGGCGGCGCGAAATCGGTCATGGTGCGTTAGCAGAACGCGCTTTAATCCCCGTCCTACCAACCAAAGATGAGTTCCCCTACGTCCTCAGAGTCGTCTCGGAAATCCTCTCTTCCAACGGTTCGACCTCAATGGGTTCGGTTTGTGGTTCGACATTAGCATTAATGGATGCTGGCGTACCAATTACCAAACCAGTTAGTGGTGCAGCAATGGGACTAATCAAAGAAGGCGAAGAAGTACGGATTCTTACCGATATTCAGGGAATTGAAGACTTCCTCGGCGACATGGACTTCAAAGTGGCAGGTACCGATACCGGAATTACCGCCCTGCAAATGGACATGAAAATCAGCGGTTTACCGATGACCGTCATCGCCGAAGCAATCAACAAAGCACGTCCCGCTCGCCTACATATTCTAGAGAAAATGTTAGCCGCGATCGACAAACCCCGCGAAGAACTCTCACCCTTTGCACCACGCTTACTCACCTTCAAAATCGAGCCAGAACTAATCGGCTTGGTCATCGGCCCTGGCGGTAAAACCATTAAAGGAATTACCGAAGAAACTGGAGCCAAAATCGACATCGACGATGATGGTACCGTCACCGTCTCCGCTGTCGATAATGAGAAAGCCAAACGCGCGATCCAAATCGTCCAAGGCTTAACTCGCCGCCTCAACGAAGGCGATGTCTATGCCGGACGCGTAACCCGAATTATCCCGATCGGTGCCTTCGTGGAGCTGCTACCGGGCAAAGAAGGGATGATCCATATCTCCCAACTCGCCGATTATCGCGTGGGTAAAGTTGAAGATGAAGTCGGCGTCGGCGATGAAGTGATCGTCAAGGTGCGCGAAATCGACAATAAGGGACGCGTCAATCTGACCCGCCTGGGCATTCATCCCGATGAAGCTGCGGCTGCGAGAAAGGGTTAGGTTGTAGGTTTCGGAAACCCGACCCACCCCGCCCTACGGGCACCCCTCCTCGGAGGGGACTTTAAGAGCAAGGGCTAGATTAAAAAATCCCCTCTTGGGAGGGGTGGGTAGATCTCCGCAATAACTAAAAATTAATCGAATGTTTTAGATAACGATACCAGCCTGATGACTTCGGGCTGGTATTTTTGTGGGGATATAAGTTTGCAGATGGCTGATGGTGTAGCTGATAAACATTGATCTCGAGTGAAGTCCGATCGAAATCTACCAATCAACTAAGTAAAAACCATATGATCCATCATCTACCCGAACTTTCTCAGATTTTAGATTCATTACATTTAGTGGAAACTCTTCTGACGATAATCTGCCTTATCAAGAAATTGAAAGCACAGCAGAACTAATCGATCGAGCGGGAATAATCAATAGACTTGACACTATTACTGCTCGATAAGACTTCGCTACGCGATGAATGGGTGAATGCAACCCCATGCTAACTTCTCTCTGTTTAACTATATCCTTTTCGCTGTCGCGTCTCTGATTTAGAATGGATCGATCGACATCCTCAATTGCCTGAATGCGATATTCGGTCGATCGAGAATATAGAATCCTGCTTTGCAGCTAATGGGTGTAGATGGTGAAATCCACATGCCACACTTTTCCTGCTTCGTTAAATTCCCCCATCGCTTGCGCGAATCGGCTTTAGGTAATGGCACGTATTCTCTACACGTTAAATTACTGGAAGGTGCAATCGCGCAAGGTTTGTGTCTCTATCCTTAGATCGCATTTGAACCTAATTATTGAACCTAATTATTCTAGTAGTGCGCTAATTAGCTAACTATCCTGTATTTATTGTCACTATGCCGCCACCCAAACAGAAACTGTCGATGCTCTCCTCTAACTTTGTCACCATCGATCTCCACTGATTCGATCGCATCTGAATCTAACTCTCGTAGGTATTCCTTCAACACACCGCCAGTAGAAATTGCCCGCATATTATGAAGTTGCTGCGTTAGCTCCAAAAACCACTCCCGATCTGCCACCATATCGCTTTCCTTAGTACAGTATTTCAGTAATTCAGGAATTAGCACGGCAGGATTGAGATCCTTCTTCACAGCCTGAATATCGATGATGGGGCTGTAGTTTAATCGCAAACAATCTCGCCAGAGTTCAACCCATTCAGACTGTTTGATGTAGCCATGACTGAAATAACTAGCACGAACCATCAATAGACAGTGAAAATGTGGGTGAGCAGTTTCATATTTTCCCCTGGTAACTTCCGTAGCTTTTAGCCAGCCAATTGCGGGAAATATCTTCCGCCCAACCATCCGCTTAAAACTTTTATTCATCTCAGTTATAGTGCTTCGCAGCTCAGTAATAGGGATATTTTTCTGAGTCAGGGTCATGAATAGCCAGCGATGAGTCGGATACTGCTCGATGATCTTAGGTAATACTTGATAAGCTTTTGCTTTCCACATCAAACTTCTGCGCCACTGGCAAACCGGACAATGCCGCACCCGACAAAATCTCGCCGATCTGAGCTGAAGTCTACTCGTATTATCATCTGCTGCTTTGAGATCGAACTCTAACAACTGACTACACAAAGCAATCCGCTCGGCATATCGATCGAATTTTGAGCCAGCATAATGCGACATAACTCGATCGGCAAATCACCGATGCTTATCCCAGGGAGTATCCTTTAAGTTGTCAGACAGCAATAGTTCATCTATCTGATTATTTTCTGTTTTTCTGAAAGGCACTACAAAACTGCGATCGAGCTTGTGTAAGATACCATCAACTCGATCTCAATTTAATCGATCGGGTAAAATTTACTCTCGTAGATCGTCTCGATCGCGTTGATGCCATTTTGGCACCAGCAAGTTAGAATTAAGATAAATCCTCATAACTTCCGATGAACCAACCCACCCAGGATGCGCGAGTAGTAGCCAGAATACCCCCTGCGGTCAAAGAAACTTTGCAAAGAGCCGCAGACTTATCTGGTGCTACCTTAAATCAATTTTTAGTCCAATCGGCACTCACAGCAGCGAATCAGATTCTAGAAACAGAACGAACGATCGTGTTATCAGAACGGGATGCTCAGACAATCTTCGAGCTAATCGAAAATCCGCCGACACCAAACCAACAACTTTTAGCCGCTGTAGATAGACATCGAGCATTTATCCGTGAAAATAATCGAGCCGCTGAATAAATCCCACGACCGAGAGCGGTTTGATTGTGGCACAGCAGCCCTCAACCAGTTTCTTAGAGCGACGGCTAGACAACATATTCAAAAGGGTATTTCTCGGACTTTTGTTTTGAGCGATCGAGATTGTCCCCAAAACATTATCGGCTTCTTCACCCTCACGCTATGTGAAATCAGCAGCGAAAAACTCCCATCTTCACTCGCCAAGAAGTATCCACTCCAAATACCTGGCGTCAAACTGGCTCGTTTAGCCGTCGATCTGCAATGGCAGCGTCAGGGCATCGGCGAAATTTTGATGGTAGAAGCTATGCAACGTGCGCTATTGGTTGCTGACACGGCTGGCGGAATTGGTTTGTTTGTGGATGCTAAGAATGAGTCTGCTCAAAGCTATTATGCTCGTTACGGTTTTATCGCGTTAGAAGATAATCCGCTAGAGATGTTCCTACCGCTGTCTCTCCTGAGAACGTTAAATTTAGATCGTTAGGCTCGGCGATATTTACTACAAAAAACCTGAGATTTTAGTCTTCAGCAAACATCTCAGCCAAGACATTTAAGACCGCTTTTTGTTCATCGATCGATCTCGATCGTCACAATTGATGTACGATAAGTCATCAGTTATATAAACTTTCAGACATCAACAATGATGCAAGAAACCACCCGAACGACGATCGCACTGCCTACGGGACTATTAGCCGCAACAGATCGCGCGGTGACTGATGGCAAGGCAAACAGCCGTAATGAATTAATCGCTAGAGCTATTCAAAGAGAATTAGCACTGATTCGGCGTGCCGAAATTGATGCCGATCTTTCACAGATGGCTCAAGACGCTGAGTACCAAGCAGAAGTATTGCAAATGGAAGCGGAGTTTGCAGTCGCCCAATGGGAGGCGTTGCAAATTGAGACTCAAACATGAGGAGAGGCGATGTTTATAATGTGCGATTAGATCCGGTCGAAGGTTCCGAACAAGGCGGATCTCGTCCGGTAATTGTCGTTAGTCGTAATTCAATTAATGCTAGTAGCCCGACAGTATTAGCGGTACCTTGTACTACCTATCGCCCCAGCAGGCGAGCTTATGTTACTCAAGTGTTAATTTACGCCCCAGAAGGCGGATTGAGTGCTGACTCAATCGCGCTAGCAGAACAGGTAAGAATCTTGTCAAAATCTCGTTTTGGTGACTACCGAGGTAGTCTCTCAATCTCCTTGATGGAACAGATTGCAACTGCCTTAGCTCTAGCGATGGACTTACCGACACGAGAGGATTTCGATCTTTCACAATCGTAGAGATCTTACGTTGATTACTATAGTTAGCATCAAGAGCGGGAAGATTTTCTCTTGAGCTTCTCCAGTTGCGATCGACAATCCAACAACTAATAACTCAAATTTCAGCTAGTATCGCGGTTCTCCCTTGGAGACGCTACGCGATCGAGCCAACCTTCAAGATCGCCTGTAAACACAAGACGCTCTAATTTTTTGTGTAAAGATAACCAATTTGACACCCATCAGGCTGGTATCTTAGTAACAGGGCAAATGAGATCGCCGTAGAATTTTTAGATTTTAATGAGGTTGAGTAATGGCAACAGTGGCAACAGGTGCATTGCTATGGCAGCGATATCAAGACTGGTTGTACTACCATCCAGGGTTAGGGTTGTATCTTGATATCAGCCGAATGCGGTTCGATGATGCGTTAGTTTCCCAACTACAGCCGAAATTCGATCGAGCGTTTGCCGACATGCGAGCGTTGGAAGCCGGATCGATCGCCAATCCTGACGAGCACCGAATGGTAGGACACTACTGGCTGCGAAATCCAGCACTTGCACCCAATCGATCGATTGCCACTGAAATTACCACCACGATCGATTCGATCGCAGATTTTGCCCAAAAAGTTCACTCTGGAGCCATCCATCCGCCGCAAGGTGAGAAATTTACCGATCTAATCGCGATCGGGATTGGTGGCTCGGCATTGGGGCCACAATTTGTCTCTGAGGCGCTAGCAGCCACTGATGCCCCGTTAAATATTCACTTCATCGACAATAGCGATCCAGCCGGAATCGATCGCGTCCTCAGTCGCATTCATCACCGACTAAATACCACTCTGGTTGTGGTCACATCCAAGTCTGGCGGTACTCCCGAGCCGCGAAATGGAATGATTGAGGTGCAGACTGCTTATAGTGCCCAGAATCTCGATTTCGCCGCTTATGCAGTGGCAGTTACTGGCGTCGGCAGTCATCTCGATGGCGTTGCCGAAGCCGCAGGTTGGATCGCTAGATTCCCGATGCCCGATTGGGTGGGCGGACGAACTTCGGAATTATCTTCTGTCGGCTTACTTCCCGCTGCACTCCAGGGCATCGATATTCAGGGGATGTTAGCTGGTGCCAAAGAAATGGATATCGCCACCCGCACCCCCGATATTAAGACCAATCCGGCTGCTTTACTCGCTTTGGCATGGTACGCGTCAGGGAATGGCAAAGGGGAAAAAGATATGGTGGTCTTACCTTATAAGGATAGTTTGCTGTTATTTAGTCGTTATCTCCAGCAGTTAGTGATGGAGTCGCTGGGTAAAGAAGACGATCTCGATGGCAATAAAGTCTATCAAGGTATTGCCGTCTACGGTAATAAAGGCTCGACCGATCAGCACGCCTACGTCCAACAACTGCGGGAAGGGATTGCCAACTTTTTCCTGACGTTTATCGAAGTATTACACGATCGCGAGGGCAATTCGCCCGAAATCGATCCGGGTGTTACTAGTGGCGACTATCTCTCTGGCTTTCTCCAAGGCACGCGTCAAGCTTTGTATGAAAACAACCGCGACTCGATTACAGTAACTATTCCTAGCGTTACACCGCAGACGGTAGGTGCTTTAATTGCACTATACGAGCGAGCTGTGGGTTTGTATGCTTCGATCGTCAATGTCAATGCTTATCACCAGCCCGGAGTAGAAGCTGGCAAAAAAGCAGCAGCAGTAATTCTGCAATTACAAACAGATGCAGTCGCAGCATTGAAGTCAGCAGCAGCGCCGATGACGCTTGAAGAATTAGCTACTAAAGCTGGCGCGCCCGATCGCGTGGAAGCAATTTACAAGATTCTCCGTCATCTCCAGTCAAACGATCGCGGTGTTACATTTACAGGTGATGTGTCGAAGCCGGGGAGTTTGATGGTTGCTTGGGTGGCGAAAGGGTAAGAGGTAAAAGGTAAAAGGTAATAGGTAATAGGAAGAGTAGAAGAGTAGGGTGGGCACTTCCCACCAGCTAGGTTTCAGACATTATCTACTTAATAAATAATTGTATTTGTCTATCTAAGTGCGTGATTTGTATTGGTATTGTGGAAACTCGATCGAGTCTGGATCGATCGAGTTAGATATTAATGACCCTGGCTTACTGTATGGGGCGACGGTATTTACAACTTTTAGAACGGATAAATTCTCGGAATCTGGCTACGATCTGCACTGCGATCGGCTAAGAAGTTCGATCGATGAATTAGATTGGATTCAGCCAGATTGGAATCAAGTTCGATCGGGTGTGGAATGTTTAATGTTACATTTCCCCGTACTGCGAATTACAATCTTTCCTGACGGACGCGAATTAATTACCGGACGATATTTGCCGCCTAATTTAGCTACTTGGCAACAGGAAGGTGTGACGGTAATTGTTGCCGAGCAAAAATTTACGCGATCGTTTCCGCAGCTCAAAACAGGAAATTATCTAGCACCCTGGCTGGCGCTAAAACAAGCACGCAACCAAAATATTCAAGAAGCAATCCTGACAAACGATCGCGGTGATTGGCTAGAAACCACTACCGGGAATCTCTGGGGTTATCGCGATGGCTGCTGGTACACACCGCCGCTAAGTGCTGGAATTTTACCAGGCATCGCTCGATCGCAAATCCTATCATCGCTCAAACAACAAAATCGATCGGTATCAGAGATCGAGTGGAAGGAAGAATGGGTCAAAGGTTTGGAGGCGATCGGCTACAGTAATTCGGTGATTTATTTTATTCTGATTCATACTGTTATTACTCCTGTGGGTACTCTAAAGTATCCAGCCCAACATCCAGCGATAGCGGAAGTTAGCTGTTTAGAGTGAAGTAATCGGAGCAGATTTGGGTGAATATCAAATACAGGAATAATGTTCGGGCTTTTACACTCTTATTCATTGTTACAAGTGTGGCGATCTTCTATTCTGCACAACCCGCTCAAACCCAAGTTTTAGTTTTGGCAGATTCAATTTTAACAATGGGTAAGAACGAACAAATTAATCTTAGTAGCGCCTTGATTCAGACTAATAACGACAGTTCGGATCGATTCTTACGAGAACAACTAACAAATAGTAGCTCAACTACGCCCACTGCACTTCAATCGAGCAACAGCGGCTGGACTCAACCGATCGGTTGGTTATTTGGATTGGTGTTTGTAATCATGGGGACACTCGTTGCCTGGTCTAAATATATACGAAAACGATAATCTGGGTAATTTGGATGCAACTAGGGTTTATGGGCGATCGAACCTAGTGATTCGGTAATCCACCTCGTCCCACTTAATAGTGCGATCGCTCCAATGGGTAAACTAGAATATAAGACCTAGTGAACAGAGATCGAGTCATGGCTGACGGAGATCGCGGAGCAGAGGCAAAGCAAAACGCCAATGCTCAGTCCCCTAGCACCTAAGCCTTTAAAACTGCCAAATCTCAACTTTAATTTAAAAAACCCTATCAATAAAATGAGAGAAAGGTTAACATAAGTTAATACAGAGATAACATAAACCAAATTATCGCGCATGTGCGCTGGTCGGAATTCCACCGACAGCTCAGTGCGATCGGCAGATGGCGCAGACTGGAGGCAACGACGGTCGAGCAATTGGATCGAACCAAGCCCCGTCACGAGTTGCCAGTCACCAAATACTAATATAGGAGAACCTTCGATTGAATAATAAGCGGTGGAGAAATGCCGGACTATATGTCCTTCTGGCAGTTGTGGCGATCGCTCTGGCAACTACCTTCTTGGAGAAGCCAGCCCCAGCCCAAAAAACTTTGAAATATAGCCAGTTTATCCAAGAGGTAAAACAGGGCGAAATCGAGAACGTTGGCTTGAGTGCCGATCGTTCGCGGGCGTTGGTACAAGCTAAGGATGGTACCAAAGCGTTGGTTAACTTACCTCCCAATGACAACCAACTCGTCAACATTCTCACAGAGAACGTTAAAGGTAACATTTACGTACTGCCACAGAATGACGAAAGCGTCTGGTTCCGCGTCCTGAGTAGCTTATTCTTCCCAGTATTGTTACTGGTGGGTTTATTCTTCTTGCTTCGTCGCGCTCAAAGTGGCCCCGGCAACCAAGCGATGAACTTTGGTAAGTCCAAAGCTCGCGTTCAAATGGAACCCCAAACCCAAGTTACTTTCGGCGATGTAGCTGGGATCGACCAAGCGAAATTGGAACTCAATGAAGTTGTAGACTTCCTCAAAAATGCCGATCGCTTTACCGCTCTCGGTGCCAAGATTCCTAAAGGTGTCCTATTAGTCGGCCCTCCTGGTACTGGTAAAACCCTCTTGGCTCGTGCTGTTGCTGGTGAAGCTGGCGTACCATTCTTTAGTATTTCCGGTTCGGAATTCGTCGAAATGTTCGTCGGTGTTGGTGCATCCCGCGTCCGCGATTTGTTCGAGCAAGCTAAAGCGCAAGCTCCTTGTATCGTCTTCATCGATGAAATCGATGCAGTCGGTCGTCAACGGGGTGCAGGCTTAGGTGGTGGTAACGATGAGCGGGAACAGACCCTTAACCAATTACTGACCGAGATGGACGGATTTGAAGGCAATACGGGGATTATTATCATCGCCGCTACCAACCGTCCTGATGTCCTCGACTCGGCACTCTTACGCCCAGGTCGTTTCGATCGTCAAGTAGTTGTCGATCGTCCTGATTACGCTGGTCGCCTCGAAATCCTCAACGTTCATGCTCGTGGCAAAACACTTGCCAAAGATGTCGATCTCGAACGCATTTCCCGCCGGACTCCTGGCTTTACAGGTGCAGATTTAGCCAACCTCTTGAATGAGTCCGCAATCCTTGCCGCTCGTCGTAGCTTGACCGAAATCTCGATGGATGAAGTTAACGATGCGATCGATCGTGTATTAGCAGGCCCAGAAAAGAAAGACCGCGTAATGAGCGAGAAGCGCAAAGTGTTAGTTGCTTATCATGAAGCTGGTCATGCTCTCGTTGGTGCCTTAATGCCCGACTACGACCCCGTACAAAAGATCAGCATCATCCCCCGTGGTAATGCTGGCGGTCTAACTTGGTTTACGCCGAGCGAAGATCGGATGGAATCCGGGCTATACAGCCGTTCCTACCTACAAAACCAAATGGCTGTCGCTCTCGGCGGTCGGATTGCCGAAGAAATCATCTTCGGTGAAGAAGAAGTCACCACTGGTGCTTCCAATGACCTCCAACAAGTCGCCCGCGTCGCCCGTCAAATGGTCATGCGGTACGGGATGAGCGAAAAGCTCGGCCCCGTTGCCCTCGGTCGTCAACAAGGTAACATGTTCCTCGGTCGCGATATCGCTTCCGAACGGGATTTCTCGGAAGAGACTGCGGCAATTGTTGATGATGAAGTCAGCCAATTGGTAGCAGAAGCTTATAAGCGTGCTAAGGCTGTCTTACTCGGTAACAAGCATGTCTTAGACAAACTAGCGAACATGTTGGTTGACAAGGAAACTGTTGATTCAGAAGAACTTCAGGATTTACTTGCTACCAATGATGTCACGATGGCAGCGATCGCGTAGTTAATCGATCAGTTTAGCTAACTAAAAGCCCACACTGACTAATATAGTCGGTGTGGGCTTTCTGATTTCTCCGCAGTAGCTAAGTTGTCAATCTCTCATCTGTATCCTGGTGACAATTGATGAATTTCTAGCCATATAGAACCAACACCTCTCAAATAGTTAGATGTCATTGAATTAAGGGCATTCTTAAGGAAGATGTGTTGAATGACACAGAACTTTAGAGGAAATTTTAATTATGACTTCAAATGAAGCACTTGCGAGAGATTCAAAGCAGGAAATCACTCAGCCCCCCTTACACGATTCAGTTGAAGCTACTCCAGTAAAAATAGATAGTGTTTCCAAATGGAGCAATTTAATTAAATCAGCTTCAAGATTTATTTGGGTTGGTGTTGTACTCATAGTTATTTTACAACTCTGGGGTGGATTTGCAGTTAGCAGTATTAAGGAAACAGAAAGAAGTGCCCCTAAAGTTGTCACTGTAAAAATTCCTCAAAATAGACAGCCTCAAATTTCGGCTGAAATTGAAGGGGTACTTGGAAATGCGCTAGTGAGTGCCCAATCTTCGGCATCAAAGAATTTAGAGCGATGGCAAGTTGAAATGATGGACAATGTAGATCACCCTTTTCTAGATTGGTATTACGGCTACTTTACTCAATTAGGTATCGGAGCAAAAGCCATTTGGATAAATCTCACTGCATCGTCAGATGAGACAAAAGCAGAACAGTTAATTGGGGAATTTCAAAAGGAGTTTACAAAATCAGTATTACAACCTCCACTTATGCAACTTAAAATGGAACGCTTTACCCGTGAAGCAATCGAGATTTATGCATCTAAAGTTAAGAGTGGTCTAGCTGGAGTACAAAGCAGTTATGATGTACCTCAACCAGACTGGGAGAAATACCTAGAGAATTTAGGAAGCATGACTTATAACGCGGGTGGTAAAGAACAGGATTTATCCCTCAGAGCATTTTCTCGTGGTACAGGTTATGTTGCAACTATGGGATTGACGAAAGTGATTGGCACAATTGGCACAACGAAAGTAATCGGAGCAGCAGCGAGTAAAGCGGCTTCCAAAGTAGCTACTAAAATTGCAACCAAGACAGCAGCCAAAGTTCTAGCTGAGGGCGGCGGTATGGCTCTTGGAGTTGTGGGCTTAGAGTTAATTAATCCAATTGCAGGTTTAGGGGTTCTAGTCTACGATGTCTGGGAACATAACCACACAGTTAAAGTAGAAAGACCCATTATGCGTGAGAATCTGGAGAAGTACTTGAGTGAAGTAAGAGATTCATTACTCAATGATCCTGCAAATGGTATTCTGTCATCAATAAACAAGTTCCACGATGGAATTATGGACAATCTAGATCGTAATTCTTTTGCTATGCCTTAATAGTATATCTGACAATTAAAACAGTACTCGCTCGCTCGATCCAATCATGCCAATCGCTGTCTTACCTCAGCAGCTAGATTGTCGATCGAGACGACAACTTGCTCGCCATTAGTCATATTTTTCAAGATACACTGCTTATTTGCAGCCTCCTCTTCCCCAATTACCACACAAAAAGTTATCCCCTGTTTATCGGCAAGCGCAAATTGTTTTTTGAGCGGACGTTTATCAAAAGCGGTGGCTACTTTGAGACCAGCTTGGCGGAGTTGTTGGGATACTTGGAGATAGATTGGCATCAAATCTGCTTGGAGATTTAAGACCATTACTTGAGTGGGCGTTGCTGCTAATGGTTGTAAAATATTCGCTTTGAGTAAGCGATAAATCAGGCGCGTAAGTCCGATCGAGATGCCGACTCCGGGCATACTTTCGCCGATAAATGTCCCGACTAATTCTTCATATCTACCACCAGAACAGATGCTGCCGAGGGCTTCATGTCCGATCAGGGTGGTTTCATAAACGGTACCTGTATAGTAGTCTAAACCCCGCGCGATCGACAGGTCGATGCAATAGCAATTATCGGGTACTCCCAGATCGCGGACACCGTTAATTACGGTAGTTAATTCTTCGATTCCTAATTTAAATCGATCGGCATCGGGTAGTTTAGTGGCAAAGTCATTGAGAGTAGTGAGGACTCGATCGACGTCACCTTCGATCTTGATAAAATCGATAACCTGTTGGGATTGTTCGGGCGACAATCCCTGAGTTGCTAAACCTGTTAATACTTTGGCAACGCCGACTTTTTCAAGGGTGTCGATAATATTAATACAAATTTTGATGCGATCTGGTGCAACTCCCAACGAATCAAAGAAGCCCGTCAATACTTTGCGATTGTTGATCCGAATCAGAAACTCGCCGATATTAATCTGACTGAAGATTTCGGCGATAATCGCGGGCATCTGAGCGTCATAGAGTAAGCTCAATTCCTTACGTCCGACGACATCGATATCGCATTGTCTAAATTGGCGATAACGTCCATCTTTCGCTCGTTCACCCCGGAAAACGAGATCCATCTGATATCTAGCAAAGGGAAATTGGAGGTCGTTGAGGTGACGGGCGATATAAGCAGCCAGTGGTACGGTTTGATCGAACTTCAACGCTCGCGCTTCCGATCCGGTATCGCCCTTACCAGCTTCATCTCGCTCTGCTTGGCGATTGGGCGGGAGCATTGGCTGCAAACCGTAAATGATATTATCGCCCTGGTTTCCTTTCGCCTGAAGGACTTCTAGCCGCTCTACAGCCGGCGTTTCGATCGGCGTGAAACCATAACTCTCATACACCCGCCGAATTGTATCCATCAGGTGTTGTTCGAGTCGCTTTTCTCCAGGTAAAAATTCAGGAAAGCCGCTGGGAGTGGAAAAGTTAATTTTATCCATGAGATGGGAGATGATAAAGTGTACAGAAGGATTAGCAATAAAGTCGCGGGGGAGTTTAGCGTCGGTGAAAATTTTAGTTGTTGGTAATGGTGGGCGAGAACATGCGATCGTGTGGGCATTATTACAGTCTCCTCAAGTTACCCAAGTTCTGTGTGTCCCTGGTAACGGCGGTACAGCGACGATGCCGCGCTGTCAAAATCTCTCATTTAGAGTAGATGATTTTGGCGGGATTGCCAGATTTGCCGAAGTAAATGGAGTTTCCTTAGTAGTTATCGGCCCCGAATTGCCACTATCGTTAGGAATTACTGACTACCTGCAAAATCGGAATATTCCAGTATTCGGCCCGACTCGCGCAGGTGCCCAAA
>NZ_JANLWO010000007.1:0-3945 GCF_031364565.1 Chamaesiphon sp. OTE_20_metabat_361 | reverse complement strand
CGGTCAGCAAAATCAGAATTCCGTTCGCGATACCATTGATAAGTACGATCGATTTGGGCTTCAGCAATCGGGGTTAGCTCAACCTGGAATGTCATATTTGCGCTGCATATCTTGGATGAAATCACCAATCGGGCGAGTTTGACCCTTGTTAAGCTCCTCAAGCCCTTGACTGATTCCCGCGATCGTTTCGATGCGCTCGATAAGTTCGCTCAGTTTAGCGGGGTCGATATTATTTGGATCGAGGAATGTTACCAGTACCTGCGTTCGAGCGCCTATATGCTGTGGTGGCCGATCGATCTGGATTTGCCCGTTTTCATATACGCCTTCGATCGTTTCTAACATGGAAGTATATTTGGAGATACAGGTCTACTTAATTTTACGGCAATATTGGGAGTGACGGTCTTAGGTCGATCGATGATTTTTTGGATGGATTCCCAACCGTGACTAAAAAACAGGTCGTTTATCTGGACAGGCGGGAATACCCCCATCAGAGCGGTACTCCGCTTGATGGTGGGATGAAAGACGAGCGAGAAGACGATTGCCCCGCCGATTAAATTGACAAGCAGCGCTCTCAACAATGAGGCGGGGTATGAGGAAACGAGCAAATTCCATGTTTCTTACCAGGAATGTGTTAGAATTTAAGGATGCAAAAAGCCTATCGCTACCGTTTCTATCCCACGACCGAGCAAGAATCACTCTTGCGCCGGACGATGGGCTGTGCGCGGTTGGTGTACAACAAGGCTTTAGCTGCAAGAACTGAGGCTTGGTACGAACGCCAAGAGCGAATTGACTTCGTTAAAACCTCCTCCATGCTGACAGGTTGGAAAAAGCAAGAAGACCTTGACTTTCTCAATGAGGTTAGCTCTGTACCACTCCAGCAAGGGTTGAGAAACCTGCAAAAGGCATTTACTAACTTTTGGGCTGGACGGGCGAAATATCCTAACTTTAAGAAAAAGTATAATGGCGGTAGTGCGGAATTTACTAAGGCTGCTTTCCGGTGGAAAGATGGACAAGTATTTCTGGCTAAATGTATCGAACCATTGGCTATTTGTTGGAGTAGAGATTTGCCGGAAGGATGTGAGCCATCCACTATCACCATTAAGTTGGAAGCCAGCGGTCGCTGGTTTGCATCCTTGTTGATAGATACTAATATTGCTCAACTGCCAAAATCCGATAAATCTATCGGTTTGGACGTGGGGATAACTAGTCTGATTGCCACTAGTAACGGCGATAAGATTGCCAACCCTAAACACTTTAAGCAACTACGCAAGAAGTTGAAACGAGTGCAAAAGGCACTGTCTCGCAAACAGAAAGGGAGTAACAACAGACATAAAGCTAGGTTGCATGTGGCTAGAGTCCACGCGCAAATCACCGATGCTAGAAAAGATTTTTTGCATAAGCTGACAACTCAACTGGTTCGTGAAAACCAAACGATAGTAGTTGAGGATCTGGCTATCAAAAACATGGTTAAAAACCATAAACTCGCTCTCTCGATTAGCGATGCTAGTTGGGGCGAACTGATTCGCCAACTTGCCTATAAATGCGAATGGTATGGGCGAGAGCTGATTAAAATTGACCGATGGTTTCCCAGCTCTAAAAGGTGTGGAAACTGTGGGCATATTGTAGATAAACTTCCATTGAATATTAGAGAGTGGGAATGTCCTAAATGTGGGGCAAACCATGACCGAGATATCAATGCAGCACATAATATTTTGGCGGCAGGGCTTGCCGTTTCAGTCTGTGGAGCGAACGTAAGACCCGATAGAGAATCCTCTAAAGGGCAGTTGCGAAATACCCGTAAGGGACAGAAGCAGAAACCCAAATAGCAATGTTTGGGAATCCCCCGCTATATCGGTACTCCGATTAGCGGTGGGAGGATGTCAACGAAGGCTGGTTCTCGATCGTCACGGTAGCAGAAGTTGATAAACTAGTAAGAATGTAGAAGTTAACGATTAATTTAGTTATGCCCGATCGAATATCGATTGTCAGTACATCGCCCGATATTATGGGCGGTACTCCAGTTTTCTCAGATACTAGAGTTCCCGTTCAGACGCTGTTCGATTATCTCAAAGCGGGAGAATCGATCGATGATTTTTTAGATGGATTCCCAACCGTGACTAGAGAACAGGTTATTGGTTTACTAGAAGCAGCCAGAAAACAACTTGTTAACATAGCGGCATAGCTATGAAAATCCTGTTAGATGAGTGTGTAGATCGTCGTCTAGCCAAAGAGTTTGTTGGCTATGAAATCAAAATAGTACCTCAGATGGGTTGGGCGGGAATTAAGGATCGCGAATTGTTGGTACTTGCCGAAGCAGACTTTGACATTTTTGTGACAGCGGATCGCAACTTGTCGTTTCAACACAACTTGTCGCAGTTCGATTTGTCACTAATTGTTTTACAAGCACAGTCTAATCGATTGGCAGATTTAAAGCCTTTAGTGCCAAAAGTTTTAGAAATGTTAGATATCGCACCAAGAGGACAAGCTACATTAGTTGGTATCTAACTTGGTTTTTAAAAATCAACCGGGGTCAAACCGTTGCCAGCTAAAGGCGGCTAGTAAATTATCGGCTTGCTGATGCCAGACTAGATCGGCGATTAACTTAGCCGTAATCGGCGCTAATAAAATCCCATTGCGATAGTGTCCGGTAGCTAGGGTGAGATTAGCCTCGGTACTGGTGCCTAAGATTGGTAATTCATCTGGTGTCGCTGGACGAAAACCCCACCAAGTTTCGAGGAGTGGGTACTGTTGCAGGGTTGGAAATAACCGCATCGCATTTGTCATCAATTGTTTGACGCCTTTGAGCGTATTCGATGGCGCAAAGCCGACATCTTCGCTAGTGGCACCGATAATAATTTTGCCATCACGACGCGGCACGATGTAGATTTCTTCGCCGAATAATACTTGCTGGAGCGGTAAATTATCTCGTTGCTCGTTGGGCACTAATACCGACAACATTTGCCCTTTGCGCGGGATGACGGGGATGGGTAATAGTTGTTGCGACCAGGCACCTGTGGCGAGGATATAATGCTGGGCAGTGAGATCGCCTTGACTTGTCTCTAGGTGCGTCACTCGTCCCTGGTTGCGATGGATGGCGGTCACTTCCACGCTATCTCTCAAGTTTATCCCCAGAGCTTGACTGGCACTAGAGAGCGATCGAATTAAGGCGCGATTGTCTACTTGTCCGTCGGCTGGATACCAATAACCACCGACTACCGACTCACTCAAGCCCGACTGCTGCTGATGAATCGAGTCAGTATCCAGCCAGTCTTGTCCTGATGCGCTCAGATAACGGGGGGCGAGAATGCCACACTGCCAATAACCCACATCTACTCCCGAAATTGCCTCAATTTTTCGCACCCATTCCGGGTATAACTCGCGACTATCCAGACACAAATCGTGCATTGTACCGGGGGCAATTTGTTCTGCCTGCGGTGCTAACATGCCCGCTGCGGCATGACCTGCGGCAGCTTTGAAGTCTTTGCTCAAAATCGTGACTTGGGCACCGAGCAGGCGCAATTCTATGGCAGTGGCTAAACCGATTACACCACCACCGATGACGATAATTTCACTACCAGAAGACATCGATCGCATCTACAGACAATGCGATCGAGTCTAACTTAGATTTCGATCGCATTGGTAGCAACTTACTTTTTTCCCAGTCTTAAATTAGACATAGTACCGTCGCTAAATGCTGCGACAAGCCGACGATCCGCTGACAACTCTCAGCGTGCCAGATTCTAAAGCTACCATCGATATTACCTGCAACTAACGGCCCCATCACATAACAGTTTTTGCTAGCTTCAAAGTTTTTGTCGATGACAAATCCCCGATTAGAGTCATTAGGCGCACAAATCCCCCGTCGCAGCAGATTTTGGATCAGGATGGAGGAGGATTTGGTAACATCTTGGAAGCCAGCACAATTGATAATTACGCCTAGTGGTG
>NZ_JANLWO010000003.1:0-6328 GCF_031364565.1 Chamaesiphon sp. OTE_20_metabat_361 | reverse complement strand
GCCTGTGCGCTCTTAGATAAGTACTCAGCTAAACTACAGCTCTCAATGTCCGCCGCCTGTTGAATCATTGCTTTTGTCTCTGGTGTGATTCTTGCTTCTATTCGAGTTAGTGTATCGTCCATAATTTTTTGATGCCTGTTTATATTATTAATTTTATTCGGCATAATGCCGGAGCGTCAATAAATAACAACAAGGTCACTTTATGAACGATCGACCTGCGACTTCGACACTCTAATCACCCGATCCCAAGTTTTTGACAACTTGAAGCCCTTGTTCTTTCATTGGTTTTTCGTGTATTCACGTAGTTAGATTGAGTATCAGGACACTTTTAGAAATTTTTTAGTCGTTCCCGTCTGGACTGGTTTCTCTCTCCATATCACAACAACTCGATCGGGTGCCTGTTAAATTTGGGATACAAACCAATCGAGGAAACAAAAAATGAAAGTTAACAAAAATCGCCAACCAGTTCGATCGCTCGAAGACAGAACAGGACTTGCCGCAGATGAAAAGCACCCAGCAGTCAAAGTTAGAGAGGGGATGAGACAGCGCGTTGCAGCCTACAGCCTTACATTTGGATTTTTGGGTATCTGAGTTTGGTGTGCTATGCCCAAAGATCGTGAACTATCTGAAGCTTACCAGCCCACTCAAGAGCAGATCGTCTAAGCCAGATGTCCCAAATACTATGGTGCTGTAACCGACGAGTGCAGGTATCGTCACGTCAGATAGTTGATAGCAGGTTATCGGAATCGGTTATATGTAGAGTTACCGCTAATTGGCGGCGCGATTGGATACCGATAGATATTTCCTAACACCGCGATAACTTAAAACTATCTGTAAGCGTTGGTGGTTGACTTTAATTACAGGCTGCCCCGCTGGGATTTTGGGATTCTTAGGCTTTGAGGTATAAAAAGATACTCAATATTTTCAAATATAATCCAAACGTAACCCAGTAGACACGAATAAATAAGCGATCGAACCCAGATCGGGTAAAGCCAAAATATGAGTAGAAACTCGAAAACCCCGCGCGGGGCGAGGTTTGAGGAGATGGGCAACCCGAGGCTCGAACTCGGAACCAACGGATTAAGAGTCCGATGCTCTACCATTGAGCTAGTGGCCCTGAATACTCAATTATTCTAACACCAAACCAATTACTAATTATTAATAGAGCAGTGGAAGTCGGTCAACCTCATTTATGATGGAGACTGGAGCTAAGTTCGGACAAACCAGGATCGCAACTTTTGCTGTCTGCTCAAGATTGCCCTACCAACAAAGAACCGTTACTTGTGCTGTTGGATCGGCATCGGCGATCGGTTACAGCAGGACTTGTGGTGGCTAGCAGTCACAGTGGGTCATCGATTTGATTATCGATGCCAAAGATTATTTTCAGTGCTTTGGCTGCGATCCGCAGGTGTGAACTGTACCCGCTCGATCCCGATCGTCCCCGCTAATGGATCTAGATCCAGTCAAAGCTGTAGCTAGCGGTGCGGGCGATCGAGTCTAACTTGCTACATTGTTGCTCGGGCACAGCCCCTATTCCCCGCCAGAGTCCGCCACATCTGACCTATTATATGAACCACGCTGCGATCGCTTCATCGTCTTTTACTGTCACGACACCGCTATACTACGTCAACGATATCCCGCATATCGGTCATGCCTACACCACGATGGCTGCCGATACGATCGCCAGATGGCAAAGACTCAATCGTCGTGATGTGCTGTTAATTACTGGCACAGACGAGCACGGGCAAAAGATCGAGCGGACGGCGATTGCCGCCGGGGTAAATCCTCAAGTCCACTGCGATCGTATCGTTGCTAAGTTTGACTCGTTGTGGAGCAAGCTAGATGTCAAATACGACCGATTTGTCCGCACGACATCTGCCAATCATCACGCGATCGTCAATGAATTTTTTGGGCGGGTGTGGGATCGGGGCGATATTTACAAGGGTACGCAACAGGGTTGGTATTGTGTTTCTTGCGAAGAGTTTAAGGAAGAACGCGATCTCCTCGCCGACAAGCACTGTCCCTTACATCCCAGCAAGCAAGTAGAGTGGCGTGACGAAAGTAACTATTTTTTTAGATTATCTAAATACCAACAGCAATTAGAAGCTTTGTATGCAGCGCGTCCCGATTTCATCCTCCCCCCGAGTCGTCGCAATGAAGTTTTGAAATTTGTGGCGCAAGGGTTGCAAGATTTTTCGATTTCCCGCGTGAATGTGGATTGGGGTATCCCGCTACCTACCGATCCCGAGCAGACAATCTATGTCTGGTTCGATGCGTTACTCGGGTATATGACTGCCTTGCTCGATCCCGATGTCCAACCCACGCTAGACAATGCTCTGGGCAAGCGGTGGCCGATTAATTTACATTTAATCGGTAAGGATATTTTACGCTTTCATGCTGTCTATTGGCCAGCCATGTTAATGTCCGCAGAGCTACCACTGCCAGAGCGGGTATTCGCACACGGTTACTTTACCAAAGATGGGAAAAAAATCAGTAAAAGTGAAGGCAATGCGATCGACCCGATCGATTTAGTCGATCGCTATGGTGCCGAGCCGTTACGGTACTACTTTCTCAAGGAAATCGAGTTCGGTCAAGATGGTGACTTTAATGAGTCCCGCTTTATCGATATCGTCAATGCCGATCTTGCTAATAGTTTGGGGAATTTAGTCAATCGCACTATTAGTATGGCTAAAAAATATTGTCAGGGTCGAGTGCCTAGTAACGCTAGCGAGATTGCCGACGACAATCCCCTCCATGTATTAGGACAAACCCTGGGCGCACGGGTCGATGTTGCTTATCAAAATTTAGCCTTTAAGGATGCTTGCGAGGCAATTTTTAGCTTGGTATACGCGAGTAATAAATATGTAGACGATCTGGCTCCATGGACGCTATTTAAGCAAGATAAACAGACTGAATTAGCCCAAGTACTAACTGCTGTGCTAGAGTCCATCCGGCTGTCAGCTTATTTACTGTCGCCCATTATCCCCAAGATCGCTACCGATATCTATCGCCAACTCGGATTGGATGTAGACTTTGACTCGATTTGTGGTGCCGATAATTTACTCGATCCTGGCGACAAGCCAGCACTTCCTGCCGATTGGGAACAGCATCGCAAGTGGGGAATTTTAAAAGCTGACAGCAGCCTGGGCGAGCCGCAGCCAATTTTTGTCAAGTTAGAGTTAGGGTGACATGTGAGTAATTAATCTTTTTTAATCTGTTATGCTCGATATGGTAAATCGAGTGTAACCGATTGGCTCGAATCCATAAATCAACCTTTTTTTAAACTCTCAATTTTAAAACTTTTTTAAATTTAAAATCAGATTTATAATGATGAACAGTTTCAACCATGATGAAAATTCCATATTTTCAGCCCAGCAAGTTCTCGAAAATCGCGGCAGAGTCGCAATTTTTGTCGATGGGTCTAATCTATTTTATGCAGCACTACAACTAAATATTGAAATCGATTACACCAAGCTGCTGGCACGCCTGACTGGCGGTTCCCGGCTGCTTCGGTCTTTTTTCTATACTGGAGTCGATCGCACCAATGAAAAACAGCAGGGATTTTTGCTGTGGATGCGGCGGAATGGTTATCGAGTCATTGCCAAAGATTTGGTGCAACTACCAGACGGTTCTAAAAAAGCCAACCTCGATGTCGAAATCGCCGTCGATATGATGGCATTGGTGGGATCTTACGATACAGCAGTTTTGGTGAGTGGCGATGGCGATTTGGCGTATGCTGTCGATGCTGTGAGCTATCGGGGTGTCCGCGTCGAAGTAGTCAGCTTACGATCGATGACTAGCGATAGTCTGATCAATGTCTCCGATCGTTACATCGATCTGGAAAATGTCAAAGAGGAAATCCAGAAAACGCCCAGAAACAATAACAATATTCTCGGCGTCACTCCCGATTATCTAGACTTAGATCGGTTGTAGGAATGAGAAAAATTAGGTCGAGGATGACAGTAGATCGTTGGATCGGACTTGGTTTGACGATCGCGATTGCAAGCATCAGTAGCTGTCGTCCAGCGCCTAAGCCACCACCTAGCCCTAAACCAAAACTGATCGCCGCTCGGCTCGAACTAGACAATCTCAGTTTCGAGCAAGTAGATAAACAAGGCAAACCCTTGTGGAAAGTGCGTGCCGAACGCGGTGTCTACACACCCGACGGCAAGCGTGCCAAAATTACTAACTTAAGTGGCGATCTCTATCAAGATGGCAAAGTTGTCCTGCGGATCGTCGCTAAGGCTGGCGAAGTCGAACAAGACGGCGAAAAAGTGCTGCTCAGTGGCGATGTCGTGGCTACTGAAACTCGCAATAACTTAGTAATGAGCGGTCAAACAGTCGAATGGCAACCCAAAGCCGATTTGCTGACGATTCGCGATCGCGTCCAAGCCAATCAGCCCAAATTTCAAGTGAATGCGACTGAAGGGAGATACGTCAGCCGCAAGCAACAGTTGGATCTCAATGGTAAAATCACGGCAGTTGCTACCGAGCCACGCTTAGCGATGCAGACCGAACATCTGACCTGGCTGGTGAAAGACCAAAAAGTTATCGGCGACCGACTGGCGCAAATGCAGCGCTATCGCGGTAGTGCCATCACCGAGCGAGTCACTACCAATCGCTTCTCTACCGTACTCGATCGTAAAATTGTCAATCTACAAGGTCAGGTGCGATTGAATGCTGTCAATCCGCTCATTCAGGTCGATGGTGAATCATTTGGGTGGGATCTCGATCGCGAATTAGTTACCGCCGATCGACCCCTGACGATCTTATACCCTCAAGAAGCACTCGTATTTACCGCCAGTACTGGCGAATTGGCACTCAAAGCCGCGACGGCGACACTTGCAGGCAATGCCATTGGCACGTCCAGCCGCAACCAAGCAAGACTTCGCAGCGATCGCTTAATCTGGCAAATCTCTTCCCAACAACTCACTGGAACTGGTAATGTAGTTTATCAACAAATTAATCCAGCGATTAAATTTACTGGTACTCGTGGCATTGGCAAGCTACAAGATCGCTCGATCGTGGTGAGCAGTGATGGCAAGCAACGAGTTCAAACTGAATTTATCCCCAACTAACTATTCTCCCTAAAGCCTAGAGCCTAAAGCCTAACTTTCCCCACTCCCCAAGTCCCGTGTACCAGCCTGAATCTAGAGAACAACTAAAGCAGCGTCACCAGCAGTTACGACAGCAGCGACGCATTAGAGTCATTACCTCTGTATGGCGATTTACCTGTACGCTCGGGATTGTAGCTGGCTTGGGATGGGCAATCGGTCAGCCCGATTGGACGATTTCCCAACCCGAGCAGATCCGCATCGAAGGCAACCAATATCTCAGCGACGCAACGGTGCGATCGATGTTGGCAATTCCTTACCCAAAACTCATCATGGAATTAGCACCCGCACAGCTAGCTACGCAATTAGTCGAGCGCAGTGCCGTTGCCAATGTCAAGATCGATCGTGGCGTCCTACCGCCCCATCTGATCGTCCAGATTCAAGATTTTCCGCCAGTTGCGCGGATTATGCAGACTCAAACTACTCACGCTCAAATATTTATCGACGAACGCGGGCTACAATTGCCAATTTCTAGCTATCGTCCGGCGGTGTGGCGAAATCTGCCGACATTACAACTCAGACTGCCAGCCCAAGGCACCTGCTCTAAATGGCCGCAACTCTACCAAGCGATGCGGACTAGTCCGGTCGCGATCGGGATTGTGGACTGTCGCAATCCCCAAAATTTAATTTTGCAGACGGAACTAGGTACGGTTAGATTGGGAGCGATCGGCGATAAGTCGCGACTGGATCGACAAATGCAGCAGCTCGATCGACTCCGCAATTGGCAACAACACACTCTACCTGAAGTAGAACAGCTAGATCTCGATAATCCCGACTCTCCTGAGTTCCAGCTCAAGCGGTCTACTCCAGCTCCCAGTCAGGTTATCGAACCAACGCCATAGAGGTGCAGTCTTGATACTTAATACATCAAACTACATAAATAGTATGCGCGCAGCGATATCTAGATTTGAAAATAAGTAATCTACAATCTCTACATTATAGCTGAACAATTATCTATCTCAAGATCGATGTTGTCGCAGTTTGGTCAATTTCACCCAAATTCTATACCCCAGATGTCTAAGTAAGCTCCAAAAATACCTATAATGCGGGTTACTATGCTTTAAATGGTTTACAAATAGCTAGCGCATGACTAACTCTATTCCACTTTCGTATCCAGGATTCAAAAGCCACTCAATCCGAGATGGTTACAACATACCAAGGGATGAACAAATGTCTGAAGGTATCACTTTTAGCAACGCCGCTCGGATCAAAGT
>NZ_JANLWO010000005.1:0-4000 GCF_031364565.1 Chamaesiphon sp. OTE_20_metabat_361 | reverse complement strand
TTAGCACTACCAGCCATTATGTTGTTATCGCTGTGGCAGGGGGCGGGGTTTCAGATGGTAATTATTTTGGCAGGGTTACAGGCGATTTCTAGCTCTTTATATGAGGCAGCCGCGATCGATGGTAGCAATAAATGGAATCAGTTTCGGTATATCACTATCCCTCAACTGCGAAACACGCTAATTTTCGTGATGCTGGTGACTTCCGTACTCTCATTTCGGCTATTCGACCAGGTGCAAATCATGACCCAAGGCGGCCCCAATGGAGCCACGACGACGGTAATGTATGAAGCAGTTAAGGCATCATTCGAGCAACAAAAGATGGCTAAAGGTGCCGCGATGACGGTCGTATTTTTCGCGATCGTGTTAGCAATTACCTCGTTGCAGCGGATTTTGGTGCCAGAAGATAGTGCGATCAATTGAATAATTTCTTTACTTTATTTGCAGCTAGTATCCCGATGGGGTAAAATCTACAGCAAATCCGTATAATAAATAGCTATACTAATTTCGGGCACAATTAAAATATAATTTTAGAGTTTTAGATTGTTTGCATATGTCAAAGTTGACCGACCTTTTGAATCAGATTGTTGGCTGGATAGAAGACAACAATTCGGAAGAATGGAATAGAATTCGCCTGGATACTGGTTTGAGTCACGCCCAGATTCAACATTTTTATGAAGGTAATTCGTTCATCTTTCCGACAGAAATTGTTGAACTCTATCAGTGGCATGACGGTGGTAATGGCTCTTTCTTTATAGATGCTCACGGAATCTATGGGGATCAACACTTCAATTCCCTAGGTTGGGGATTAAGCTGTGGTGAAGATTGGTCGAGAGATTACTGTCCAGACAAGAAGATCTTAGCTCTGTTTGCTTGTGAGGATGCTTACTGGTGGACGATATTGCCAGATACCTCTCAAGAGGCTGCACCGATTTATGTCAGTGATGAGCCAGATTTTGATACCTGCTCTCCTAATTATCCTAGTCTCACAGCAATGCTAGAGGAGATGATTCAAAGGTTATAGGCGTAGCTTGACTCAATCTTGCTGAATTAGGCATTGGTGACTATACCGTGATGCTCCAGCAGGAAAACTAATCGTGATAAATAATCTGCTGAAACGGTGTGAGATCTGCCTAGCAGATTTGAATCGTCGATTAGTTATGACGATCGATTAACTTCAAAAAACCGTCGCACCTCGATCGAGATATTTGGAAAGGCTAAAGGTGAAATTGTGCCATCTTGAAGGTTGGTGACAGTCCGATAACCCAACGGTGAAGGATCTTGAAAAACAGTGAGCTGTGCATCCTGGAGATTTACCACCCAATACTCAGGTATTTCTGACTGTGCATAGACGATCTGTTTATCGCCTAGATCGTAATTGAGGGTGCTATAAGAATACTCAACCAGCCAAAAGATATTTTCTGGATAGGGATGATGCTCTAGGTAAACAGTATCGAGCGGTTGGACGATTGCCAGATCTGGCTGTGGCTCCGAACCATTAGGCAAGGTTACGGGACGACCTTCCCGGACTTGAGCTTGTCCGACAAGGAGACCGCGCAGGATTTGGGCAGCGCGATCGCTAAAATAAACATGGGGTTCTCCTTCCGGTGGCATCAGAATTAGATCTCCCCGTAATAATTCGAGATTTTGACCATCAAAAATACCTGAGTCGATCGCCTGATGGTATCGATCGATTGTCCACTTATAGGTCGCAATCGTCATCATTTATCCTCTCAAGTGTTGACGTATTCTCACTTTAACAGATCTTGGCTCACTGCCAAGTCAATGAAAAAGGTTTCGATCTTGTTAGAATGAAGTTCAATATGCTGGAGATCGTATCATGACCGATTTTCATTCTGAAGGGCTTCCCCAACGCATTCAACCAGCGCAATTTACACCAAACCGCCAGGGAAATCGATCGCGATCGGGCATAGTTAGCTATGCTTTACTGATTTTGTTGGCGTTGCTATTTGTGGCACCGATCGCGTTTATGTTCGTGGCTAGCCTCAAACCTGATGAATTAGTCTTATCGCAAGCTGGTACTATTCAAGGGTTTATCCCCAGTCCGGCTTCCCTCCAAAACTATCAGGATGTATTTCAAAGAGTCAATTTCGGGCAGTTTTTTATCAACTCATTATTAATTACTAGCTCGATCGTCTTAGGGGGATTGGTAATTAATTCAATGGCGGGTTATGCTTTTGCCAGGTTGCGGTGGTGGGGACGCAGCACGATATTATTAGTAGTATTGGCATTGATGATTATTCCGTTTGAAGCGATCGCGGTGCCATTGTTTTTTCAGATGACTTTATTAGGTTGGCGCAATACTTATCTGGCGCAAATCTTGCCGTTTATTGCCAATGCGTTTTCAATTTATCTATTCTATACATTCTTTATCGGCTTACCCAAAGAACTCGAAGAAGCAGCACGAATTGATGGAGCTAGTATCTTTCGCACCTTCTGGGAAATTATCGTGCCAATTTCCAAGCCCGTATTTGCAACTGTCACGATCTTGACTTTTTTGACTCAGTGGGGGTCTTTTCTGTGGCCGTTGATGGTAACGATCGACGAACGAGTGCGACCTTTACCCGTAGCGATTGCCTCTTTTCAGACTTTACCGCCGATTCAGTGGGCGGATATTATGAGCTTTGGGGTAATGATGGTGGCACCGATTTTGATGGTGTTTTTGGTTTTCCAGAAGTGGTTTGTTGAGGGAGTGGCTTCAACGGGAACCAAGGGTTAAATTGATAATTTAGCGTAGTCCCAGTAGGGTGGGCACTGCCCACCAGCTAAGTTTCAGTGATTATCTATTTAATAAATAATTGTATCTAGCAAATAATAATTAATGCCAATTGATTGAATTAGGGCGAGGTTTTTCCTTGCTTTACTTCTGTCGAACTCGTACTTTAGTAGGGAGCGATGATGATGGCAAGTGTCAAATTCGATCGAGTGTTTAAGGTTTATGCTAACGGTCAGACGGCGATTAAAGATTTATCGTTAGATATTGCTGACGGTGAATTTTTGGTATTTGTGGGGCCTTCTGGGTGTGGTAAATCGACAGCATTGAGGATGCTGGCTGGATTGGAGGATATTTCGGCGGGTAAAATTATTATTGGCGATCGAGTTGTCAACGATTACACGCCCCAGCAGCGGAATATTGCGATGGTGTTTCAAAATTACGCGCTGTATCCACACATGACGGTGCGCCAAAATCTAGAATTTCCGCTGCGGATGCTGAAGTTGTCTAAGCAACAGATCGATGCACTGGTGGCTGAGGCAGCGCAGAAGCTCGGCTTGATGGAATTGATGGAACGCAAGCCCAAACAGCTTTCGGGAGGGCAGCGACAGCGGGTAGCGATGGGACGGGCGATCGTCCGCGATCCGGCGGTATTTTTGATGGATGAGCCGTTATCCAATCTCGATGCCAAGATGCGATCGCAAATTCGGACGGAGATTACCAGTCTCCAACAGCGGATGAAGACGACGATGGTATATGTCACCCACGATCAGGTTGAGGCGATGACGATGGGCGATCGCGTGGCGGTAATGCGATCGGGTAAGCTCCAGCAAATCAGCTCCCCACAGCAGCTCTACGATCGACCTGCGAACATCTTTGTGGCGGGGTTTATTGGTTCGCCAGGGATGAATATTTTTCGGAGCCGGACCGCGTGGGATGAACGGGGTCATTTGACGCTCGATATCGGCGGACAAGCACTCGCGCTCGGCGCGGATCTGCGTCAACGCTACCGAGATTTGGATCGATATCTCGCGCGGGATTTACTCGTCGGCTTGCGTCCAGAAGCTTTTACCGTCGCCCCCGCAGGCACTAGCAACTCGATTTCAGTTGCGGTCAAAACGGTCGAAGTATTAGGTCACGAAACGATCGTCTACGCCACAGCCCCGATCGATAAGATTGACACCGACGAATACGTCAGCGGACAAAGTAACGATAAAAGCTTAGCTAATTCACTCCTAATCGCGCGGGTCGCCTCCTCACATCCGATTC
>NZ_JANLWO010000870.1:0-3369 GCF_031364565.1 Chamaesiphon sp. OTE_20_metabat_361 | reverse complement strand
AGTAACTACTGGCGTGATCGTCGGTGCTAGCGCCACTAGGGCAAACCGCTCGCCAGCATTGAGGACGGCTCCCCAAATCGAACCAATCCCCGTGAGTAATAACATCGGCGAGATCGCCCACAGCAGATTGTTAGTCAATGCTAATTTATCGGCACTAAACCCATTGGTGAGTGCTGGCAGATAAATCGGGATGCTAAACAGCATCAACAATGTCGTAATCAGCAGTAAGCCGATACTCCAGACTGTTGCGCCAGCAAATAGTTGCTGAGCTGACTTTAGCCCGGCTTGCTCTCGCACCTTGATATAAGTGGGAATGAGTGCCGAGTTAAATGAGCCAGCGATAATATTGAGGACAAAAGACGGAATAGTTAACGCAATCAGAAAGGCATCGAGGTCATCCGCTGTCCCAAATTGGGCAGCAACAACTAGTTCTTTAACGATCGCCAGTAATTTAACGAAGATCGTTCCCATGCCGACGACAATTGCCGCACCCAAAATCCGACTATTCATCGAACCACTACTAAGCTTTTTCCATAGTTCGGGTATTTTTTGCAATCGAGCGATTTTCATTATTTTCTGATTCAGGTCGGGGATTAAGCTACAGACTTAGATTCTAACTAGGTCTAATCGCGATTTTGGGAAATGATTTTTTGGTTGCGTGCTGGTGGTAAATATAATGATGTCCGTGACATTGATGGTGCCAATTGAAAATTACGGTTCGTATGTTTGAGATACCACTTTTGATTGGTATTCATGGCGGCAAGTAGCGCCATACTCGCTAATGTATATCGTTCGGCTAACACCTCATGACTGAATAGCCCCCATAAACCCAAAAAGACTACAAAACAAACTAAAATCGTCCGTTCTTCGCCTCGATTGCGGTAGACGACTGATAAGATCGCTCCTGGCAAAAATAGCACTCCCAAAATGCCATTATCCGCCAAGTGGTAAAGATACATATTGTGGGTAGATACCTCCGAAACAGTCCATTTACGAGTCGAGGCTAGTCCATTTCCCCAGAATGGTTTTCTACCAAAAGAGATCCAACCGCCAGCAGCCACAGCTTGCCGTTCTAGCGCCGAATCTTCTGAGAGCGAAGGGTTTTGAAACTCTTCTAGTCTGTTGACGATATCCCAGTTAGCACCGCTGGGATCGCCTTTAAAGTAGTCTGTGAGTGCCCGGAGTGGGTTGAGCGATATCAATAAGAAAATGAAGACGATCGCAGGTAACAGCACTTTGCGGCGCTGCTCGCAAATCACTCGACCGATAACTAATAAGATGGTACAAATCACCCAACCGAGAATGGCTCCCCGCGAAAATGTCGCCATAATTCCAATCCCCGCAACCAAAATTGAAATCCAGCGATAGGGCTTTTTGATAACAGTTAGACTTAACAGCATTGCTAACATTAGAGCGCAGCCTGTCTTGTTGGGATCGACATAGAATCCAGCGGGACGACCGACATTGACTTCCGTAAATACGCGGGGATTTAATAGTTCAAATAAGTTGTTGCCGACACTCATCAGCATGACTACTAGGATTGTATATTTGACTTGAATTACCGATTTTTGTTGGTAAATCGAGTACATCATCACGACGAACAAAACTGACAAAACTTTAGATCTAAAGTCAGTTAGTGATATTTCATCAGCACTAACTGTCATCACTGACAGCAGTGAAATTAATAGATAAAAAACCATCCATCCCAGCAGGGGCTTGGGTAGATTCGCAGCTTTCTTTAGGAATGGGATCGCTAAAACAGCGATCGCGCCGATCCAAACTAGTGGCACGATCGGGATGACTGGCGCTACAAATAAGTAATCGGGGAGATCTGAGAAAAACAAAAAAGTCGCAACGATCGATAATATATATTGATATCGATCGGCAAAAATTTTAACTTTGCTTCTTGGCGCGACAAATTGTTCGTATAAGTTAGATGACATCGGATAAATAAATAAATAGTTAAGATCGATTCTTATCGATCTGTAAGTAACATATAAGACCAGGTTAACTTAAAATTTTGCTAATATAAAGTTAGTAGAATTAGACTTGAAACTGGCATAAAAGTTCGCACCCTTGGCATCAATTCTCATTCTGAGAGGCTCCGCCAACGGCGATCGCTCGATTGGATGTTTTGCTGCTATCTTAGCTGATGTGCGGCACGAGCGACATCAGCTAAACGATGCAAAATGGCGATCCAAATTCAGCGCCGACTTCCTCAGTCCACTACTGAAGCTGGCAATCGGCAATACATTTTGTAGTTGAACAACACTAAATCAGCACCACATATGAAGCGTTTGAATTCTTACCTGTGGGCGATCGGTTGGATCGCCATAATGCCGCTCGGCTGTACGAGTAGTAGCGATCTAGCTAGCATCGCAGTATCTGCTCCAGAGCGTCGCGACCTAGATCGGACACCAGTTTTGGCAAAAGCCCCCAAACCCACAACTCTAATTGACTCTAAATCCGTCAATTATGTGGCAACCTCAGCCGCATTTCTCAATCCCGAGCGGGGATTTCACAATGATATCGAACTGATGAGCGGTCGCGACTTTGGCTATGTTCGCAGCAAAGGTCATTCGCTCTCACGCGCCTTGATTCGCTTAGATGACTACCGCAATCGCCCGCTCCCCGCCACCTTCCTCGCCCAATTAAATCGACAATTTCAACTCGTCCGCGCCGCCGGGATCAAAGTCATTCCCCGCTTTAGCTACAATTTTCCGACAGGAGACGGTGATGTCTCAAAATCGCCAGATGCCAGCCTCGAACTGACGATCGAGCATATCAACCAGCTTAAACCCATCCTGGGGCAGAATGCCGATGTCATTGCGACGATCCAAGGTGGTTTTATCGGTGCTTGGGGTGAATGGCATAGTTCCGCCAATGGACTCGATCGACCCGCGCCCAAAGCTAAAATTTTAGCAGCACTGCTCGCCGCAACGCCCAGCAGTCGGATGGTGCAGATGCGATATCCTCACGATCTCAGGACGGTCTATCCCCAACCCCTGACACTCGCCAATGCTTTTAATGGCAACCGTCAAGCGCGAGTCGGCTTTCATAATGATTGTTTTTTAGCCAATCGATCGGATGCGGGCACTTATTACCCCAATCCAGCCGAACTCCAAAGCTATATTAGTAAAATTTCGCCATTTATGGCAGTCGGGGGCGAGACTTGTCAGGTGACGCCAACCGAGCACCGGAGTAATTGTCCGACAGCCGAAGCCGAGTTAGCTAAATTTCATTGGAGCTACATCAATGCTTATTTTTATGAGCCAGATCTCGATCGCTGGCGCAAAGAAGGCTGTTACGATCGGATTGCCCGCAATCTAGGCTACCGATTACAGCTTCTACAGTCCAGATTTCCCGCCC
>NZ_JANLWO010000848.1:0-5677 GCF_031364565.1 Chamaesiphon sp. OTE_20_metabat_361 | reverse complement strand
CTCCCTGGTTGTAGATTCACTGTCGATCGATGGGAACTCTAAAACAAGAGAACTCTGAAGATATTTATGAGTGAAAACGCTAAGAATAAACTGCAAGAATTACTCAATAATCTTGGTTGTATCGGTCGTTGCATTGACTTTCAACATACACTTGTTGCCGATCTCTATCGCTCTACTTTAACAGTGGCATTTCCAGATGGTCGGATCGTTCGCGGCACTGGAGAAGGACAGCGTAAACCTGATACTGATATTTCAGCGGCACAGGATGCTCTCGATCTAGTTGAGAGAATTTATCCATAATAATATAATAAAAAAAGAGTGATAACTAAATTAGCTATCACACCAAAAAATATTTTCAATGACTATTATAGATGAAATTACGTGGAAATCGCGTACCTGGTAGGAGTGGTACTCTCTATCAACGCACCAAGAAAAAGCGATTGAAAAATGGCAAGACAGTTGAATATCCTCTAGTTGAAGGAAACCGTGACTTAGATAATATTTCTCATTGGTTCTGGCAGATTACCTGGAAGGAGAGAGGCGATGATGGAAAATATCGAACTCAGATTGCTTCTGTTAGACCAGTACAGGTAGAGCAAGTGAAGGTGTTAATCGCTGGAAATGTAGAACTAGAAACGATTCTAGCTTATTTGCGTGGTTCCATGTAATTACATGGAACTATTTATATAGTCTCAAGCTTAGATGGAGTAACAATTTGAGCTTATTCGATCGAGGTTAAGCCGCTCTGCTCTGTATGTGCCATTAATGCTCTAAAATAGCTTTCAGTAACTCTTTCAAGCTTTTATTTAGTTCCATGTAATTACATGGAACTTTAATGCGATCGCTCTCAATCGATCGCAAGGAAATGGATTCGTCGCTGTCGGTTGTAGACACGATCGTTTTTTGTGGTTGAACACTGGTAGCATATACAGGTTTACTACTGACTCAAACCAACTCCGATCGTAAAAATCTGGTCGGTAACAAGCAAATAACGATCGAGAAAAAATAATAAATTGAATAGAGATTTGGGGCGTTCGCGAATGCCTTAATTGGACTGGCTAGCGTCGGCTTTGTTGCTCCAATGGAGCATCGAGCGCGCCTAATGCCCTCAATGTTGCCTTCTGTGCATTCGTAATGCCTGTAATGCCAGCAATATTCATCCCCTCACAGGGTCGCGGCGATCGAAGCATCTTGACACATTCACCTGTGATGATATCCCAAATCCGAATGGTGGCATCAGCACTAGAACTGGCTAGCAACTGTCGATTGGGGCTATCAATGCCAGATTGGGGGATGAAAGCTACCGAAAATACCCCACTTTCATGACCTTCTAATACTTGCAGACATCGACCCGTCTGAAGATCCCAAAGTCTGATGGTGCGATCGAAGCTACCGCTGGCTAGAAACCTTCCATCTGGACTAAATGCCACCGACCAGACAAAATGGGTATGACCGGACAAGGTTTGCAAACATGCACCTGTAGCCACATCCCACAGTCCCACCGTGCGCTCGATACTCCCGCTGGCTAAAATATCGCCGCTGGGATTAAAAGCGATCGTACAAATCGATTGCCCTACTTGCCAAGTCCGCAGACATTCACCCGTCTGAAGATCCCAGAAGTTAATCGTGCGATCGAAACCAGCACTAACTAAAATATCTGGCGGGGAACCAAAGACTACAGACATCACCCAGTGCAGATGCCCTGTCAAAACCTGGAGACATTCACCCGTCTGGGTATTCCAAATTCTAATCGTGCGATCGTTACTCCCACTGGCAAGCATTCGACCATCCATGCTAAAGGCAACCGACCAGACTTCATTAGTGTGACCGGATAAGTTGCAGTAACATCGACCATCTTGGACGTTCCAGAGTTTAATCGTCGGATCGACACTGCCACCGCCGCCAGCTAAAAATCTGCCATCTGGACTGACTGCGATCGCTCTAATCGCCTCAGTATGACCCTTAAAACTGGTAAATTCACCAGTCTCGATCTGCCAAAGTCTGACGAGTCGATCGAAGTAGCCACCAGCCACTAGCACGGGCAAATTAGTAGAATTTGGTGTGGGCACTAAGGCGATCGAAAACAGGGTATTTGAGTACCCCTGAATAACTTTGAGACATTGACCGGATTCTATGCTCCAGAGTCGGATCGTCCGGTCTTCACTGCTGCTGGCAATAACTCGATGATGGGGGTCGAAAGCCATCGCCCAGATCCAGTTCTCATGACCGATTAGGGTCTTGACACGTTCCCCAGATTGGACATCCCACAACCCGATCGTCCGATCTTTGCTACTGCTGATGAGCATTCCACCATCGTGACTGAAGGCGATCGACACCAATTCATCACTGTGCCCGACAAAAGTGTGTAAACACTCGCCAGTAGCTAGATCCCAGAGTTTGACAGTAGTATCATCGCTGCCGCTAGCTAGCAGGCGACTGTCGGGACTAAAAGCCACACACCAAATCCAACCTTGATGACCCGCTAGGGTTTGCCAGTAGGTGCCATTGCTACCATCTTGGATGTGCCAAAGTTGAATCGTGCGATCGCTACCACCACTAGCAATAATGCGACCGTCAGGACTCAAAGCTACCGACTTGATATCATGGGCTGGATTAGCTTCATATTGAAGGCTAGTCAAACACTGTCCGGTATTGACATCCCACAGTTTGACCGTGCAATCATCGCTACCACTAGCCAAGATCTCGCCATCAGGACTAAATACCACTGAGTAGACCCCCTGGGTATGTTCGGTCAGCGTCTTTAAGCATTCACCAGTACTGAGATCCCAGAGTTTGATTGTGCAGTCAAAACTGCCACTAGCCAGCAGTCGATCGACGGGGCTATACGCAACCGCTTGTACCCAGTTGGCATGACCTTTTAAGATCGACTGGAGTTGGTGAGTGTGCGTCTCCCACAACCGAATATCGCCGTTGAAGTCGCCACAAGCCAGACAGTTACCGTCGGGACTAAAGGCTAGTGAGTGAATACTGCCAAAGGTTTCGGTGAAGGCTGACTTTGCTACATTGGTATCAGCAAAATTAATGTCATATAAATCTACATGCAGTAAATAGGCTTGCCAAATACACAAACCGGAGAAATCATAGCCACTCAAATCGATGTGCAAATGACGGTAAAGGTTAATCAGATTGCCACCTGCATAACCGCAAGTGTCGATAAATTCTAATCGCAGTTTAACAAGTAATCGATCGAGTTGATTTTTAATCTCCAGTTTCGATCGCAATTTACCTAGTAGTCGATCGACCAGCGGGGCTAAAATCATTCGCACTTGGCTTTCGCGAATATAATCTCTAGTCTGAGCCTGCATCAGCGCATGACTATTGAAAATATCCACATCTAAGCTAGTAATTTCTTCGCACACTAGATCGATAACTTTGGCGGTGACATATTCCATTACCACGGGTTGGAGGGTAAAGCAGCCAGCACTTTTTTCAATTAGACTTTGCCGATCTAATGATTGTAATGCGCCTAAAACTTGAGATCGCCAGCCGCTGGGAATGAAGTCTGCTAATAATTGTGAGATCGAGACAGCTTCGCGATCGATCGCTAACCAGTAAAGTACTTGTTGCTCGATATCGCACAATCGATCGAATTGCTGGCTCAATAAAGCCTCGATCCCATCACAGAGAATTACCCCCTGCTCTAAAAACGCGCTCACACTACCGTCAAATAAATCCCGAATCGTGGTCGCCGCAATTTTAATTGCTAACGGGTTGCCAGAGTAAGATTGCTGGAAGTGCTGCCAATCGCTGGAATCGGCTGTACAAAAGCCATTGGTAGTCCCGTTGGCGTAGCCTGTCTGCAAGACAATCGCGGCTACTTCGATCGCACCCAAACCATGTAAATCCAGCGTCCCGATCGATCCAAACTCGCCCTCTAACGGCATTAAGGTACTGGGCTTTTCCCGACTGGTGATTAATAAACAACTAGCATGATGTTCGGTAGCAATCCGGCGGAGCAGTTCGCTATAGCCCACATAACCCTCTCGATAACCGCCGTGCTGCTGGCTAGTCGCCGAGTGAGCTGGATGCTGAGCGAGAATTGATTCAAAATTATCAAAAACGAGCAGACAGCGCGTAGCGCGCAGATATGCCATCAATTGGGAGATCTGAGCATCCAGAGTATCCGCAGGTTCGGTTTGCTGTTGGCGGGAGAGAATCGCCATCAGTTGAAAGAGAATTTTATCTAGCGGCGGCGCATTGCGAAGCGATTGCCAGATAATCCGATCGAAAGCTTGAGTTAAAGTTGCTAGCTTTTGAGTGAGTTTGGCAGCTAATGAGGTTTTACCCATGCCGCCCATCCCGACGATCGAAATCAACCGACAAGGTATCCCGATCCGATTGCCCTCACAATCTACACCCAGCCATCGTTCCAACTGCTGGAGTTCGGTTTCGCGCCCTCTGAAAGTAGAAACATCGATCCGATCGCCCCAATAGCAATCGCGCTCTAGGGGTGAAGCTGGGGTAACTTCTGGCACCGCTAATTTCGGCATTCGATTCGGCAGAGCCGACACTTCGACAAGCTCAGTGCATCGCGCTGTGCGATCGCGGTGGCGACGCAATACCGCTTGCAAATTACTTTTAGTCACTGGTTCGCCACAGGCGATCGTCAACTGTCGCCACAATTCGTAGCCGATATCGCGGATGTAACCAGTGTCATAACCCACTTGCTCGGCAATGCGGGGATAAGTCCAACCTTCCCAGGTATAGCGAAATACTCGCTCTTGAAGATCGCGCAGACTTTGTGCTTGGAGCAGTGTATCTAGTAATGCTAAGGCTTCATCCGCTGTCATCTGCAAAGACCCTGCCAGAATCTATCCTTATTCTAGTCGCAATCTTTCAAAAATTACATTTTATAGATCCGATCTTTTCCGATCGCTAACAGCGGACTTTTGCCGATCTTTTCTGGCTGTCAAACTAGCTGGGGGCGAATATTCTGAAGACATGGAGGAAATCAACCCCCCATTCTTACTAATTTAGAGGTATTTACCAATGTCTAAAAAACTGTTTGCAAGCAGTATTACTGCATTCGCCGCTATAGTTACTACGGCTGGCGTTAATATTGGTTCTGCGGTAGCAGCTCCAGTATTTCTAGTCGAATTTAATTCAGACAGAATCGGTCAGGATTATAAAAATTTCAATACGAATAGCATGGAATCTTGTATGCGCGCTTGCGCTACCGAAGGTCAGTGTAAATCGTTTACTCACGTTCCGCCAGGAGCGCAACCAGGTACTTCTAATGCTCAAGGTATCTGCTGGCTCAAGAACGGAATCCCAGAATCTACTCGCAATCCCGGTGGGATATTTTCTGGAAAGAGAATTTAATAATATACATAGCTGTTTCCTACCAAAGGAGAAATTGCAAGTTATTTAATCCTCATTCCTTTGGAGTAAAACGATAAAGTTTGACATCGATTAGTACCTGGAAACATTGTAAAAATTGACAGGTACTGCTCCAAGATCTAACGATGCTCATCGATCTCGGCTATGAAATTGCCGTTGGAAATTCGATCGCTCAATCCTTGATTTATCTGGGATTAGTGGGAGTATGAATCTCCGTTTTCTCGATTAGATCGAACAGTCAAAAATAGCCACTGGCGGGGAGTTTTACCGTTGTGTCCCCTTGCTGCATCTCGAAGGAGAGCGATGTCACAGATGC
>NZ_JANLWO010000804.1:0-2289 GCF_031364565.1 Chamaesiphon sp. OTE_20_metabat_361 | reverse complement strand
TTTGTTTAAAAATTCTTTTTTTTAAACCCTTTTAAAATTTGGTCACGTTGGGGGGTTGGGGGTTGGGGGGCGGGGGCATGGGAGCGCCCAGATCTTCACTCCCTGCGAGGAGTAAGCCAATCTCGTTGGCGTAGCCTCTGTCTTGTCTTGACGCGCTCGACCTGGAGGGAACCTCCGCGTGATTTCAGTCGTTCCCCTGGAAAAAATCACGCTTTGGGTATAATTTGCAGTGTTTACAAATCGAGCTACGTGGCATCTGCGATGAATAGTCCGAGCAAACTTTATTATAATAGGATGCGACAATATCTCGAACTAAGTAAATAGTTAAGGGATCTCGATCGATATTTTGACAATACTCTAGATAACTCCTTACTAAACGATTCCGATGACAAGTACCTTTCTCGCACGTCTCCACAGTCCCGAACGTCCCGTCATCGTCTTCGATGGAGCGATGGGTACCAATCTCCAAGTCCAAAACCTCACGGCGGCTGACTTCGGAGGTGCCGAGTATGAAGGTTGTAATGAATATCTCGTCCATACCAAGCCGGAAGCTGTTGCAAAAGTGCATAAAGACTTTTTGGCGGCGGGTGCGGATGTCATCGAAACCGATACCTTTGGCGGTACTTATCAAACCTTAGCGGAGTATGGACTAGAAGACCAGGTTTATTATCTCAACAAGACTGCTGCCGAACTCGCCAAAAAATGTACGGCGGAATTTTCGACACCTGAGAAGCCGCGATTTGTGGCTGGATCGATCGGCCCTGGTACCAAGTTACCTTCGATCGGACATATTAGTTATGAAGAGCTAGAGCAAGCATACACCGAACAGGCTACGGGCCTGTATGACGGTGGTGTGGATCTATTTCTGATTGAGACTTGTATGGATGTGCTGCAAATCAAAGCAGCAATCAATGGATTGGAGGTGGTTTTTAAAAATAAAGGAGCCAGAATCCCCATTATGGTGTCGGCTACGTTTGAAAATCCCCAGGCGACGATGTTGTCTGGTAGTGATATTGGGACATTATTAACGGCATTGCAGCCATTCCCGATCGATATTTTAGGTCTAAATTGTGCGACTGGGCCAGATTTAATGGCTCCCCACATCAAGCATCTGTGCGAACAATCACCGTTCGTGGTTTCTTGCGTACCTAATGCCGGATTACCAGAAAATATTGGTGGACATGCTCATTATAAATTAACACCTGTCGAACTCAAATTGGCGATGTATAAATTCGTCGAAGATTGGGGTGTACAGGTAATTGGTGGTTGCTGCGGTACGCGTCCAGAACATATCAAAGCTTTGGCGGAAATTGGTTCTACTTTACAAGTCAAAGAACGTCATCCTGAATTTGAACCAGCGGCATCTTCATTGATGTCAATCCAGCCTTATCATCAGGAAAATTCATTCCTAATTATCGGCGAACGATTGAATGCGAGTGGCTCGAAAAAGTGTCGCGATTTATTAAATGAAGAGAATTGGGATGGTTTGGTTTCGCTGGCTAAATCCCAAGTTAAAGAAGGTGCCCACATTCTTGATGTCAACGTTGATTATGTTGGACGCGATGGTGTGAAGGATATGCACGAGGTGGTTTCTCGCGTGGTAAATAACGTTAGCTTGCCGCTGATGTTGGATTCCACTGAGTGGGAGAAAATGGAAGCCGGATTAAAAGTAGCTGGTGGTAAATGTTTAATGAATTCCACCAACTATGAAGATGGCGAAGAACGCTTCTATAAAGTATTGGAAATTGCCAAGAAATATGGTGCGGGAATTGTAATTGGGACGATCGATGAAGAAGGAATGGCACGCACCGCCGAGCGGAAATTTGCGATCGCCCAACGTGCCTACCGAGCAGCGGTAGAATATGGTATTCCTGCCTATGAAATTTTCTTCGATCCTTTAGCACTGCCAATTTCCACCGGAATTGAAGAAGATCGCGAAAATGGCAAAGCCACTGTTGAATCAATTAAAATGATTCGCGAAAATCTACCCCAGTGTCACGTTCTATTGGGACTATCAAACATCTCCTTCGGTCTAAATCCCGCTGCGCGGCAAGTATTGAACTCGATGTTTTTGCATGAGTGTATGAATGCGGGTATGGATGCGGCAATTGTCAGCCCGAATAAAATCTTACCACTCGCTAAAATCTCCCCCGAACACCAAGAAATATGCCGGAATCTAATTTACGATCGCCGTCAATTCGATGGTGATATTTGCACCTACGATCCGTTAGGTTTGCTCACCACCATGTTTGAAGGAGTAAGCACCAAACGCGATAAAGCTGAAGATGA
>NZ_JANLWO010000883.1:0-4193 GCF_031364565.1 Chamaesiphon sp. OTE_20_metabat_361 | reverse complement strand
TGGCAACTAGTTGGACTATGCTTGCTGGGGGGCTGTCAAACAGCGCCGCCTTCGTATCCCACGGTACAGGTGAGCCGCACGATTAGTGGTAACTCGATCGAGTGGGTAGATAAATCTCAACAGCCACCTATGCTCCAACAGGGGAGATTGATCGGGATCGATGCTCCAGATCTGGGGCAAGAACCCTGGGGAAAGCAAGCCAAGCAAAGATTGGAAGAATTAATCGGTACGGCGGGTAAGGGTAGTGTCAGTATCGAATTAGATGGTGCTGAGGCTGATAAATACGGGCGCAAGTATGTCTATTTGTGGAAAGATGGTCGCTTGCTCAATCAAGAGCTAATCGAGGATGGCTATGTTTTGGCAATTACGCGCAGTGGTGCGACTGGCAATGCTCGTGGGATTAAATATCGCGATCGATTTATTCAGGGGAGTCAATATGCCCGCATTATGGGTGTGGGGATCTGGAATCCCGAACGCCCGATGCGAATGAGTCCATCTCAATTTCGCAAGGAGGAGCGGTGAGGAGGGATGGGAGATGGGAGTTGGGAGTTGGGAGTTGAGTGCTTGATAAAATGCAGGGAGCAGTCCCGATCTACAATAGATATATCTCGATCGATTATTTAAGAATAACTTGTCTAAAAGTCTGTAATCGATCGGTTGAGAACTTTCCATCCAGACGATTGATACTATTCATCAAGTTCTGCTCCCATCTCCCATCTCCTACCTCCCAATTATGCTACTAAAATCTACAACTCGTCATATCCATATTTACACTGCCGAGGTAAAGAAAAATGAACTCGTACCGAGCGAACAAGCGCTGACGCTAGATGTCGATCCTGATAATGAGCTGGTGTGGAGTGAGGACGCACTGCGTAAGATTTATGGACAATTTGATGACTTGGTTGAGTCTTACAGTGGTGCCGATCTGACTGAGTATAATTTGCGCCGCATCGGCTCGGATTTGGAACATTTTGTCAGAGATCTGCTCCAAAAGGGTGAGATCGGTTATAATCTCGACAGTAGAGTGTTAAATTACAGCATGGGTTTACCCCAAGTAGTCAGTAAAACCGCTGATTAATTCAGTTTACTACTGTGCTATTGCTTTTTAGACACCTCTATATCTCGTTTACTCAACTTTATATCTCCTATTCCCTCTTCTACAATCGTGTAAGTAAGTAGTTGGGGGTAGTTTTTTGGATATTTGGCGATCGCACCAATATATAGAGTAAGGTGCTAAACCACAAGCTTATTCTAATTAGCAATGTTTAATTTACCAAAGTCCGGCGCGACTGGGGAGTGGATATACGATCGATGTTGTCAACGTTTGGATGATGGCTGGCTGGTAGGTACGGATGGCAAGGCTGTAATCGATCGAGCCGAGCAAATATTAGCTGCGTGTACGATCGAACGACCCCATTTTACCTCGATCGCGACATCCGATCCGCTTGAATTCATTGCGATGTTGATGGCTGGGTGTAAGTTAAATTTACCGATTTTTTTGGCTAATCCTGGCTGGGGTACTTTTGAGCGGGAACAGGTATCGAAGTTAACCACACTCGATCTCACGCAGCATCAACAGCTCATCATGATACCGACGGGAGGATCGTCGGGAATCATCAAATTTGCGACTCATAGCTGGGAAACTTTAAGTGCTACGGTGAGGGGATTTCAAGAGTTTTATGAACTAGAGCATATTAATACTGTCTGTACTCTACCGCTCTATCATGTCAGTGGTTTGATGCAATTATGTCGATCGCTATTAACTGGTGGTAAGCTCGCTATTGTCGATTTTCATGAGCTTTGCGCCAATCCAGTCATACTCACCAAACAGCTTGAATTAGAGCATTATTTTATCTCATTAGTACCGACTCAATTGGCAAAATTATTAGCACTTAATTCTGCATGGTTGGCTCGATTTGACACAATTTTACTTGGGGGTGCGCCACCAAGTTCCGAACTACTCAATAGTGCCAGAATTGCTCGACTACCGATTGCTTTAACCTATGGGATGACTGAAACTGGTTCGCAAGTTACCAGTCTCAAGCCAGCAGAATTCTTGGCGGGAAATCGCAGTTGTGGCAAGGCTTTGCCTCATGCTAAGATCGGCATAAAATCTGATAGCAAGCTTACTAATAACACGCCACAAAGCGATCGAGTTGGCTCGATTCAGATTCAAGCTACTTCATTAATGTTTGGCTATTTTCCCGATTTAGATCGACAGTTTGAATTCGAGTCAGATGACATTGGGACGATCGATAAAGATGGCTATCTAACGATTGTCGATCGAAATAGTAGTAAAATTATTAGTGGCGGTGAAAATATCTATCCGATTGAGGTTGTCGAGGTAATTATGGCAACTGGATTGGTTGCCGATGTGTGGGTAGTTGGATTGTCAGATTGCTATTGGGGGCAAGCAGTCACCGCTGTATATGTAGCCCGTGAACTGCCCGTTTCCGCTGCAATATTATCAGCAGCGATCGCGGGTAAAATTAGTAAGTATAAGCTGCCGAAATATTGGGTAAGTGTCGATCGCATTCCTCGCAATTCTTTAGGAAAGGTGTTGACTAATGAAGTTGAAAACCTCGCTAGAGCAGCCCGATAATTATCTCCACTCATTATCTTGGTTTGCTGTCTTTTCTTGACGCGCCATACTTTTTTGCGTATCCTAAATAGTCAGCCCTCAAGTTCACAATTGTCAAACTAGGAGAACAAATTGCGCTACCTCTTTATAGTTATGGCGATGATGCTATCAGTTTCAATGCGGGCAGACGCGTCCGAACGTCTAGTCGGCACTCCAGAAGCAAGACAGCTTACAGATAGCATCATGTCCAAAATCGCCGCAGGAGATGCGGAAGCAGGGCTACGTCTAGCAAAGCCTTATTTGATAATTCCCGATGCCGAATTCAAGGAAATGGTGAGTCAGACAAACTTGCAAATGCCGAAGCTCGGGCAGCGTTTTGGCAAGAGTGTTGGGTACGAATTCATCCGCGAAGACAAGGTTGGTACGAGCTTTTATCGGATTATCCAGGTGCAGCGATTTGAAAAGCATATCACTCGAGGGACATTCTACTTTTATAAAACTCCCACGGGTTGGGTTTTGAACACCTTCAACTTCGATGACAAGATTCAGCTTCTATTTGATGCTGGGGGTTAACCCAAGCTATTCAAAATGGTGGACATGCTGTAGATGAAACGGCTGTTGCTTCAAGCCGTTGGGGAACAGATGCGTGTGCAAAACTCTTACCTCTTACCTAACACCTTATTTAATACACCACCGCTGCTCGGCTGCTGGCTGAGTTGGAAGCGGCTGTTTTCGATCTATTTTGCTAGCCTTGGAATCCGCTGAGCTAGTTGAAGGGTTAGCGCTCGAAATGCACCAGTTTTGCTCGGTAACGGCATTCTTCGCTTCAGATATCAGGTGAGTGGATTGTTGAGCTAGATTTGTCCACAGGGGTTGAATATACTGACGACTAACTATGCTAATATCCGTGGCATATTTTTTGATGGATCGTGAATTTAGCTGCCAACTTTGTCCAGCAAACTTAGTTTTAATTTCGAGATCGTTATCGACAAGTAAGACATTTCTAGCGGCGATAGTGCCGCCAATTAGCAAACAGATGAAACCCCAAGATAACCAACCGTTAGAATTATTTGGCTTGGGAGTTGGGGGTTTAGGCTGACTCTTGTTATCGGGTTTTGCAGATGTCATCTTAGTTGAGTAACTAAATGGATCGATTCGGGCAGAATCAGTTTTTCCATCCCTAATCTTACAGCACCTTGCGAGCCGGGGAGGGAGAAGACGAGGAGCCGATCGTAGGTACCTGCAATCGCCCGCGAAGCAATCGCCCGCGAGCCGATTTCTTGATAGCTAAGCATTCTAAAAATCTCCCCAAAACCGGGCAAAGTTTTAGTGAGAAGGCTGGAGATCGCCTCATAGGTGGTATCGCGGGGCGAGATGCCAGTACCACCATTAAATACGATCGCTTGAATCGATCGCAGCTCTAGCATGTTAGTTAGAACCATAGCAATCTGCGGCGATTCGTCCGGAATAATCTGATACTTACCGATCCTATGTCCCGCAGATTGTAGCAGTTCTTGGATAAGGGCACCACTGCGATCGGTTTCGGGCGTACGAGTATCGCTGACCGTGATGACCGCGAAATTAATGCTAATGTGGTGCGGATCTGGATGGG
>NZ_JANLWO010000879.1:0-2055 GCF_031364565.1 Chamaesiphon sp. OTE_20_metabat_361 | reverse complement strand
AGTCGATCGCTTGTGCATGGAACCGCTCTCGGCAAGCGAACTCCAGACGACTAAGGATAAACTACTCGGGCAATATGCACTGGGCAAACAAACGAACGGACAGTTAGCCCAAACCTATGGCTGGTACGAGCTGTTGGGTTTAAGTACTAATTTTGACGTAGAATTCCACCAGGCAATCGATCGACTCACGTCACAGGAATTACTCACCGCCGCCGACAAATATCTCAGCCAACCCTATATTTCGATCGTCAGTCCCGAAGAACACGGCACGATCGCGATCGTCAATGACAAGTTATCGATCGTTTAAATTAATTGAGAATTGAGAATTTGTTTTTTAGGGTGGGGCTTAAATCCTCATCTTCAAAACCAAATTAATAATTATTAAGTATATCGGTACAATTATTTCAACCATTAGAATTATCTGAAACCCTGATGGTGGGCAGTGCCCACCCTACAAGGCTACAATTCTCAATTCTCAATTCTCAATTCTCAATTCTCAATTAACCCCTTACCTGCTGCTCGATCTGGCGCACGACAGTTAATGCCGAATAACTAACTCCTGCCGTACCTTCGCCGGGATGAGTAGAGTCACCCACCATCCACAATCCCTCGACGGGAATCCGCGTCGCGAAGCCAAATGGCCCGAATGTCGATACTCGTTGCCCGATGCCGCCGACGATGCCGCGATCGCGTCCGGTATAATGCTCGAAGGTGCGCGGCGTACCTGCTTCGGTGACGATAATATTTTCGGGTGCGAGATCGAAGTATTCACCCAATTTGGAGATCGCCGTAGCCGTGTATTCAGCTTTCATCTGTTCATAATCCACGCCCTCGGCGTACCATTTATGCGGATCGACAAATGATGAGGCAATAATCGTCGCCTTCCCGTCAGGCGCACGTCCGTCGCCGGGATGGCTGACAGAGACAAATAACGAATTATTTTCGCCGATGATGCCGTCGTAATCGTAGAGAAATTGTAAATGGGGCGGACATCCGGCGGGAATTGCCGCAGTTTTTACGCCTAAATACACCACAAATGCCCCCGAAGCTTGGGGTAAAGTTTTGACACGCGATCGATAGCCGTCGAGCGATAGCAAGGGAATCGGATGGGACTTAGGAGCCGCATCGCCGAGCAATCTGACTAAATCCTGTGCCGTGACATTTGCCACCACTTCAGCCGCAGATTCAGTCCAAGTTTCGTCCGTTTTTTGGTTGCGGATCGTGACACCTGTGATGCCATCCTCGTCACACTCGATCGATTCCACCGTATGCCGCATCAATAATTTGCCACCATCCCGCTCTAGCGACGCCACCAACCGATCGCTCAGCACCTGCATACTCCCCTGAAGGTGATACAGTCCTTGGGGGGTCTGTGACACGCCTAGCGCCGTTGCTGCATATAATAATGCCGTCTCAGCAGCGGTAACTTGGGAATAAAGCTTGAGTTGCAAATCCAGAAACGTCCGCAACCGTTTATCGCCACCTAGTCCAAACCAGTTGAGTGCATCCCCAACTGTAGACAGGGTAAAGGGTACGGTAATCAGCGTCCCGAGCCGGAGTGCGCCGACTAACTGCGACACATCCCACAGATTGCGCGGGGGTAAAATCGGGTCGCGACTTTGAAACTCCCAGCTCGCCTTAAATAATTGCTGTAAAAATTGCCAAAATGGCTCACTCCCTGGAAACTGCTGCTGGCGTTCGGCTTGCCACCGTTCGGGATCCCGCCAGACACTAATCGGCGTGGTTTCCCCCGGTAAAAATACCGCACAAGCCGGATCGCAAGGTGTCGCTGGCGGTAAGTCGATTTCTAATTCGCTGAAAATGCGGTGATGGATGCCGCCCGGTTCTAAGCCTGCAACTTGAGTCGCCCCGACGTCAAAAGTAAAGCCTTGGCGCTTGAATGTAGAGGCACAACCACCAGGCACGATCGCCCGATCGAAGATGGTTACTTCATAGCCACGTTTTGCCAATAATGCACCCGCTGTCAAGCCGCCGATGCCAGCACCAATAACTACAACTTTCGGAAATGAATTTGACATGGACGCGATCGGGAAA
>NZ_JANLWO010000737.1:0-1857 GCF_031364565.1 Chamaesiphon sp. OTE_20_metabat_361 | reverse complement strand
GGCTAAATGGACGTTAGCCCGGTTGAGTTTGGCAAATGCCGCGATCGCATCGACATGATGTTTGCGAGCGGTGAATTCGGCGACAGATAGCAATAAATGAGCTTCCTCATCGATGCCTAGCTCTTGTCGAACCTGAAGAATTGCCGCTTCAGATACCCGATGGCGGTTGTAATATTTTAAGTCCACACCGATACCCGGCATATAACGAGATCGATCGGCAGGGACTAGGTTATATGCCAGTGACGCGTCCTTGTCCTCGTGATTGATGGTGACTAAATAGTCAGTCCATTTACCCGCCAACTTCTCTAAATTGATAAACGCAAAATTTCTCAAGTAATTGCCACTACGATAGAAATGAAAGCCATGTGCGGTGTAAATCACACTCGTACCCAGTTGTTTGCGGATATCCTTGAGAGCGTAGCGAGTCACAAAAGCCGCAACTGGAGTATGAACGTGAACGAGATCGTATTTTTCGCGCGTCACCAGTTCGCGAATTACTTGCGGTGCTGCCAATAGATTACGCGGATCGAAGGGATTGCGCGACCATTCTACGTCCCACACTCGATCGAATCCGCTCACGCACTCCGGATCGGTCGAAACCCCACACGCCATCGCGTCTACTTGCCAGCCCTGCGCTCGAAAATGTGCCGCAAATGGGAGCAAAAAACTCCGGAGGGTACTCGGAACCGTCGTAACCATTAAAAGTCTGTTCATAACAATCGATGTTGGATCGGGGGAAGGCAATAGGGAAATGGCGTCGATGCTGTCGGGAGTGGATGGAAGGCGCTAAAACTCGCTATTCGAGTCCACAACCGATCGAGCGAGTAGTGACTGCTGCTCGGGGATGGTTACAGGTGAAACAATCGGTAATAGTAATTACTTGAGAAAAATTTGCATCAATATGCGGCAATTCGAGTCAAGGATGTCGTCGCTCAGTATAACAAGCTAGGGTCGGCAGTCCATCCGAGGATTTACTTACTAGATCGCTCAGTCTTCTCCATAGACGCCAAGTATCGCTATTTGGGTTCCATCCCAAACTGGATTCGATCGCTGCTAGACCCGGGTCTTCATAACCGCCACAGTTGCCGTACAGCGGCGGTTGCTGCGCTGGCTCGATCGAGCCAGCCGGGATATTTTTCTCAGTAATAATACGGAGAACTATTCATCTTGACGATCGAAATCATCAAATTTTTTTCTCACGACACCCTAATTTTCGCCTCGCCTAATTTCACGAGGGATTAGTACCGAATCGAGGAATGCCAAGCAAGACAAATATTAGTACCGAACTTACCACGATCGGCACAGATGTTACAGAGTTCCAAAACCTTTTTTCTTTTTCTTCGCTTTTGCAGGTGCGCCCGGTTGACCGCCCCGTGCGCCTGGTTGACCCCCACCCATGCCGGGAAAATTCCCCATACTCATCTGTTGCATCATGGTTCGCATCCGGGTAAATTCAGCAATCAGCCGACTAACATCAGCTTCTTCATAACCACAACCCTTGGCAATCCGCCGCCGCCGACTGGGAGTACTCGCGAGTAAATCGGGATTAGCGCGTTCTTCTTTCGTCATCGACTGAATCATCGCTTCAGCCTTTTTGAGCTGATCTTCGCCCTGTTTGAGCTGCCCGTCAGAGAGTTTGCCCATCCCGGGAATCATCTTCAGCAACCCACCCAAAGAACCCATATTCTTCAACATCCGCATCTGTTTGATGAAGTCGTTGAAGTCAAATTTGGCTTCGAGGATTTTTTCGGTTAATTTTGCCGCATCGGCAATATCGAAATCTTCCTGGGCTTTTTCCACCAGCGTCAGCACGTCGCCCATCCCCAGAATCCGCGATGCCATCCGCTCTGGATAAAA
>NZ_JANLWO010000640.1:0-2547 GCF_031364565.1 Chamaesiphon sp. OTE_20_metabat_361 | reverse complement strand
GCGCACGTTGTCGCTCTCCGTGAAAAACAAGGCAAAGATCTCTGCTTGCGCGTCGGCGTCCGCCAAGGTGGTTGTTCCGGAATGTCCTACGTCATGGATTTTGAAGATCCCAGCCAAATTCGGGACGATGATGAAATCTGCGACTACAGCGGCTTTAAACTAGTCTGCGATCGCAAGAGTATGCTATATGTTTATGGTCTTGTCCTCGACTACAGCGATGCCATGATCGGTGGTGGTTTCCAATTTACCAACCCCAACGCCGCGCAAAGTTGTGGTTGTGGTAAGTCTTTTGCAGTTTAAGGAAGTGAATAGTGGATGGTGGATAGTGGATCGGGACTAGAAATCGATGTGAGTTCGTCCTCATGCCTCATATCATCGCACCTATCCACTATCTACAAATTCCTATTTACTATCCACTATCCACTATTCACTATCCACTGAACTCATGGCTGAAACAATCACCCCCAACGAATTATTTGACAATGCAATTAAGGATTATCAAGCCGGGGAAAGTCCAGCTAAATTGATTCCTGTTTTCATTGAAGTTTGCAATAAATCGCCCAAACTCGATAGTGCGTGGACGTGTTTATCGTGGTTGTACTTACTTGACAATAAGCCCCAGCTAGCGCTAAAAGCCGCTCAAAAATCGATGAAAATCGATCCTTTTGACGCTCAAACGCTGATCAATCTCTCCTTGGCAATGCTCGAAACCAAAACATCGGGCGTGCGCCAACATATCGAACTGGCAAGAAGTCTGGTCGAGGCGGCACCAGAAGTCCGCGATCAAGTCACGACCAATTTTCAAGATGGATTTAGTCGTAAACCCGACTGGGCAAGTCTCAAACGCATTGAAAAATTGATATTTGAAGACTAGAATATAGAACTGCAAGGATGGTAGGGGTAATCCATCAATTACCCCTACCATCCTTGCAGTCAGATACGACTGAGAATGTCTGGATCTGTGAGTACTGGCTAGAGTAATCGAATATGAAATTTGCCCACAGGTGGATACTCTCCATCAGCTAGGCTTGAGACTACCGATATCTTGTAAATATTTAATTCTGCTATCTTATTTGCCCGCACTCATAATTCGTAACTTCTAAAAATGTTAACCACCAAAACTCAATTAGTCGGCTTACAAGCCGATAGATTTCGCCACCCCTTAGACTTAGAAGCCACTACTAGTTTGCGGCGACTCCCCGGCTTGGATTTATTGGTTCGGAATTTATTAGGTGGCGTAACCGAAGAATTTCTATATCTCAATAATATTGCCGCCAGCGTCCTCATCGGCGAAAATCAACTTCCTCACATCCACAAACTTCTCATCGAAGCCTGTCAGATCCTCGATCTGGAAGTTCCCCAACTCTACCTCAAACAGCATCCCGCGCCCAACGCCTATACGATGGCAGTGCGCGGCAAAAAACCCTTCATCGTCGTTCATACCTCTTTAGTCGATTTACTCACCCCTGAAGAACTCCAAGCCGTGTTCGCCCACGAATTGGGACACCTCAAGTGCGAACATGGTGTCTATCTGACGCTGGCAAATATTATCGTCCTCGCCACTGGGGGCTTATTACCAGGCATCGGCACTGCACTCGCCCAAGGTCTGCAAGCCCAGATGCTACAATGGTTGCGCTGTGCCGAATTTAGTTGCGATCGTGCTGCTTTACTAGTCAGCCAAGATCCCAAAACCGTCATCTCGGTATTGATGAAACTCTCTGGTGGCTCCCCACAACTAGCACCATTACTCAATGTCGATGCGTTCTTGGCTCAGGCTCGCGCCTACGAACAGGTGAGCGCCACGAGTTTTGGCAAAATGCTCACCGCCAGCCAAACCGAACAACTCAGCCATCCCGTCCCCGTCTTGCGCGCCAAAGAGATCGATCTGTGGTCGCAAACAGATAATTATCAGTCCTTGCTAAATAACCCCACTATGCGCTATGATAAGCAAGCTATAAATACGGCTGGCTGGCGGAATTGGTAGACGCAGTTGACTCAAAATCATCCGCGAAAGCGTGTCGGTTCGAGTCCGACGCTGGCCATAGCATGAAACTCAATTTTATTCCGATTGAGTACCCTAGAAACCCGACTTCTTCACAGAGGTCGGGTTTCTTTATTTCTGCCGATTGCCAAGAGATCGACCCTACCCCTAAAGAGCCAAAAAACTTGTTAAGGAATTATGAGATACCCGTCCCACCATCAGGGGATCGCATATAGTGTCAAAGAGGTGTGGTTGCAAGCTGAGAACTAAAGGTAAGTCACGGTAGCTACTAGCCGTAGAGACGATCGACCGAGCGCCATCGCGATTTTCATAACGCGATCGTTTACTAATCTGTCCATCAGAGCAACAGCGCCAACACAGCAGCATTGTGCTACCGCTGCTGCAAATCAACCTTGATTTAGACCTATTAAAACAACCCACTTGCCGATGGTTTTCTCTCCACCACAGCGGCTAGCCGCTGGTGCGATCCCTCAGCGAGCAGACGACCCTATCTCATCTGACAGAGGTCACGTCAACCCCATTTGTCACAAAATATATTAACTAAT
>NZ_JANLWO010000628.1:0-9675 GCF_031364565.1 Chamaesiphon sp. OTE_20_metabat_361 | reverse complement strand
CCAGGGGATCGCCAAGCTGTTGCTGCCAACCCTCGATTACAGCGACCGCTTGGTCGGCAGGAATAGCTGTCAGACCCTGTTGCAGAGCCGCAATTGTAGAATCAATATCAACCTGTGCCATAAAATCTTCCTGTGTTTTATTTACTTTGATTTACTCTGAGTAATTTTTTGACTGGTTGCTAATCAGTAACTCACACCATTCACATTATTACAAATGTCCGACAAGAAGTCATCTATCTTTAGACCTATATCAATAGGTATAGCAAGTTACCATTCGATCGCCAGAATAGCGGCTAGGCGTGTCAGATCGATCGAGAAAACAAGTTAAAGCTGTTGCTTTGTAAGGTTTGCAGTGGTGGGCAGTGCTACACAGTGCAACTCCGGCAATCTCCGTCTAAATATGGATGGAATGCGTTGGCGATCGAGTCTAATATGAACTAGACTCATCTTGTTATCTAGACCCACTATGAATCCCGAAGCACCTCAAGCCGATTCCGCAAGGCGGAGGCTACGCCAACGATTTATTGCGACTACTACCAAGGAACGGCTACGGGTCATCCTGGCGATCTGCATCATCGTGGTGGGGACGATGCACTTTGTCGTGCCCGCTCCTTTCGTCAAGATCGTACCGGATTATTTTCCCGCTCATCTGGCGTTGGTTTATATCAGTGGCTTTTTTGAGATTTTAGGTGGAATTGGGATTTTGGTACCGCCTGTGAGTCAAGCTGCGGCGTGGGGATTGCTGGTATTATTTATCGCCGTGTTTCCCGCGAATATTAATATGGCTGTCAATGCGATCGATCTGCCGAATATTCCCGATTCTGATGTCTTGCGGTGGGGGAGATTGCCCTTGCAAGCGGTGTTGATTGCGTGGGCGTGGTGGTATACCAAAACGGATAGTTTGGATGGGCAAGTCTCATTAATACCCGATCGCTTGGTGAAATCGCTGACTCAAGATTCAAAATAAAATGATGGCGATTCTAATAAATATTAAATAATATTAATAACTAATGTTTGTTTGACATTACCAGTGCCAGAAAACTGCTGCGATACATTAGTATTTTTACCATTAAAATTAACGGAAATCGTATCTTCATTTTGGGATGAGTTTCCCGATATCTCGATTTCATTGCGTCCGGCTTTCATCAGTGGGGCTAAATTCAGCTCTAGAGAATTATTCGCGATCGATTTGACTACTTTACCATTGACTTTGACTTCGACGCGTTGCAGGCGAATCGGGGCATTGTATGCCAAGCCCTGAACCCTCAACAGATGGGGCTGAGTCAGATCGGCACGCTCGATACTAACAGTGGTAGATTGCACTCGTCCGCCATCGGCATCGGTACTGACAATCACCGTACTTTGACTGATGGTAACGTCACTACTATTAGTCTCAGTGGCAAATGTCACCACTGAATTGCTCATCATTAACACTGCACTAGCTACGACTGAAACACTCGTTTTCATCAACTTTACCTCTATGTCACTAGTGTGAATATGCAATGTTTTAAGTGAGTCGGCGATCGTCCAGAAACCCGTTCCGCATCGCTATTTCTAAGTGTAACTGTAATTGACGCTGGTAGTATGAGGACTGTTCCACCTGCTGCCGCGATCTTCTACTACCAGTATTTTAGGCGATCGCACTAGCCGCAGCTTCATCCAAGTATAAGGTCGCCGTGGGATATTTGCGTAAGATCGAAGCCGGACAGGTGGGGGAAATTTCACCAGTCAGCATAGTTTTGACAATCGCGGCTTTCCTGGATCCCATTGCCACACAGCAAATCCGCCGCGCCTTGCAAATCGTCGGTAAAGTCAGTGTGAGTGCGTATTGTGGCACTGCTTCGATCCGATCGAAGAATCCCGTATTTACCTGCTGTTGGCGCGACTTATCGGCTAATTTTACCAACTTAACGGGATAGCGATCGGTAAAGTCAGCGACTTCAGGATCGTTAAAGGCAATATGTCCGGTTTCGCCGATCCCTAACAAGCATAAATCGATCGGTTGGGCAGCGAGTAATTGCCCATAACGATCGCATTCGGCAATCGGTTCTAAGGTGTCGCCAGCGAGATAATGAAACTGGTGGGGAGTGACTTTTTGCGTCACCATTTCCCGCATAAATAACTGAAAACTCGCGGGATGCTCGCCCCCAATGCCCAGATATTCATCTAAATGAAATAGTGTTATCCGTCCCCAGTCGATCTCGCCAAATGTCGTCAAATCTTTGAGTAACTTCACCTGAGAGGCACCACTCGCCAAAATCGCGGCGGCGCTACCCTGACGCTCGATCGCCTCATTCAGATAAGATTGGGTTTGTGTGACTAGACTCTGGACGATATCTGCCTCCTGACGATACACCTCAACTCGCAAAGCATCGACTTGGAAGGTACGCAACGGCATGGTAGATAGCAGGTAATTAATAGTCGATGGTCGAGCGATCGTCCGATATCGAATTATTTTACCGCAGATTCGATCGCTGCCACCTCTAAATTTTCTGGATGGCTGCGATGGCGAGGCTACCTCATCTGTACTTTGGTTAGAAGCGAAGTCCAACTGACTTGTGTGTACTCTTTATTGTCAGCTAATTTAACAAATAACAGGGGTTTGAATCCCCATCTTAAAAACCCAATTATCAATTCTCAATTCTCAATTCTCAATTCTCAATTAATTTAGCGATCGACTACCGATGCACCACCGATGTTCTGCATCGAGCCGATCTGACTGACGATCGTAGTAGTACTAATCAAGCCCAAGCCAATCAGGACAGCTACAGCCATAATTCTACTAGTCGTTAATTGTCGATTGGTCGATTCGTTGTCCGTAAATCGCGCCGCCCAGATGTGACGATCGTCCTCACAGTCGAGCGGGATCGTCTCCAGATCTGCCAGCACCGCTGTCGTACAATCATACCGATCGCTATAATCAACCCGCGTCATCTGCTCCAAAATCGCTGCCAATCGATCGCTAATCGTCGTCAGATCCCGCCATACCACCTCTTTAGCTGCATTCCGAGGTAAGTGCAGCGGATACTGTCCCGTCAGAAATTGAATGGCAGTCATGCCTAACGCGTAGATATCACTATTAAAAGTCGCTAACCCATCAGCTTGTTCGGGAGCGTGATAGCCGGGAGTCCCTACAACTGTATTATCAATTGGTGCTTCATTCTCCAAATCTTGCACCGCCCCAAAATCGATCAGACATAGCTGTCCGCTGTCCCACCGCCGAATAATATTCGCAGGTTTGATATCGCGATGAATGGCTTGCTTCTGATGCACGTAACCCAGTACCTTGAGCATCTCCCGCAGAAATCTAATTACCTTACCCTCGCTCCACTGATGCCCGATCGTAAATTCTTTACTCAGATCGTCGCCAGCCACAAAATCCTGTACCAGGAAAAAATCGCCCTGATGCTCGAAGCACTCCACTTGCTGAGGGATCTGACTATGCTTGAAACGTGCCAAAATTGCCGCTTCCAGCTTAAATAACTGCAACATCCGAGGATGCTCCACCTTCGGTCGCAGTTGCTTGACTACACACTGCGGTTCGCCCGGTGCAGTCAGATTTTTAGCCAGGTAAGTATGGGCAAAGCCACCTTTACCGAGCCGTTTGATAATTTGGTAACGACCATCCACGACGATATTCATGGGCTGGAGTGAGCACAAATTGCTATTAAACTTCTAGTTATTTATAATCGGTGATGTTGCCGAGCAAAACTGTATGCTATGAGACAATTATTATTCACAATAGATTAATAACGCTAATTTCAGCAAATTGTCCGATTAGTGAACTAAAGCTCCAGAGCCTCTGACAGTCAAGCTTTGACCCTCAGCCCGATCCCCCAAATAGATCGAGATACAATTAAATAATGCGACCGATAAGCACTAATTATGACTCAAGTTATTGCCGCTTTTTACAAATTTGTGACCTTAGATGACTACCCAGAGCGTCGTCAACCCCTGCTAAATTTGTGTCAGCAGCACCAGATTAAAGGCACGATTTTACTGGCGGCTGAGGGGATTAATGGCACGATTGCGGGCACTCGATCGAGTATCGATGCCATCCTCACATATCTCAAAGCCGATCCCCAGTTTGCCGATTTAGAATATAAAGAATCGATCGCCACCAAATCGCCATTCGACAGGCTCAGAGTCCGCCTCAAACAAGAAATCGTCACCTTCGGCGTGCCGACTGTCGATCCCACCAATCTCGTCGGTACCTACGTCAAACCCCAAGACTGGAACGCACTGATCGCCAATCCCGATGTCGTGGTTATCGATACCCGCAATCAATACGAAGTCGAAATCGGCACCTTCGTAGGCGCGATCGATCCGCATACCGACTCCTTCACCGAATTTCCCGCCTACGTCGCCACCCACCTCGATCCCCACCAACACAAACAAATTGCGATGTTTTGTACGGGCGGTATCCGCTGCGAGAAAGCTACCTCCTACCTGCTCTCCCAAGGCTTTGAACACGTTTATCACCTCCAAGGTGGCATCCTCAAGTATCTCGAAGAAATCCCCGCCACCGAGAGCCAATGGGAAGGCGAATGCTTCGTATTCGACGATCGTGTCGCCGTCACCCACGGACTAGCACCGGGTACCCACAAAATCTGCTGGGGTTGTGGCGATCCGCTCTCGCAATCGGATCTCGCATCACCCCACTACGAACCCGGCATCTGTTGCGCCCGTTGTTACTCGACAATCACCTCCGCGCAACGTGCCAGCCGCACCGAAAGATGGCGACAACTTCAACTAGAGACGAGTCATGTTTCCGCTCATCTCGATCGCGTTAACAATACCCAAATATAAGCGATCGAATACAGCAATCTTATTTGATTTAGAAAAATCTGGTAGGGTGTGTTACCGCGTAAGCGTAACGCACCAATAATAGTCTAATTTTGAAATTTCTGATGATTACTCCCCTCCTCTGCTAAGGCAGACGCTGCTTTTTGCGAACGCGAACGCGAACGGAGGGGTTGGGGGTGGGTTCCATCATCTAGGATTGCTAAGATAACAATATAGTCAGCATAGGTTAGAAGTACATGCAAGCAGAATACCGCCAGCGTCGGGAACAGTTAATGGCAAAAATTGGCAATGGCACCGCGATATTTGGGAGTGCGCCGATGGCTACCATGCACAACGATGTCGAATACGTCTATCGCCAAGAGAGTGACTTCTACTACCTGACTGGCTTCAACGAACCCCACGCTGTCGCCGTCATCGCCCCCCACCACGACGAACACAAATTTATCCTCTTCGTCCAACCCAAAGAACGCGAAAAAGAGATCTGGACGGGATACCGCGTGGGTGTAGATGCTGCTAAAGAAAAGTATGGCGCAGATGAAGCATATCTCATCAGCGAACTCGATGAAAAACTCCCCCAATATCTAGAGAAAGGCGACAAAATTTACTACCATATGGGGCGTGACGAACAGCTCAATGGCAAAGTTATTACCCATTGGCAAAGATTGCTCCGATCCTATGGTAAACGCGGTACGGGACCAGTCGCGATCGAAGATCCCTTCCTCACCCTCCACCCCCTGAGACAGGTTAAAAGTCCTGCCGAACTGGATTTGATGCGCGAAGCTGCCCGGATTGCGGCTTTGGCTCACGCACGCGCCCGTGAAATTGCCAAACCAGGCGTAAATGAATCAGAAATCGAAGCCGAAATCGAATACATCTTCCGCAAAAATGGTGCGATGGGTGTCGCTTATCCGTCGATCGTGGCATCCGGCTCTAATGCTTGCGTTTTACACTATATCGAGAACAACAGCACCCTCAAAGATGGCGACTTGCTGCTCATCGATGCGGGTTGCGCTGTCGGGTACAACAACTCCGACGTTACCCGCACCTTCCCCGTCAACGGCAAATTTACCACCGAACAAAAAATCATCTACGAACTCGTCCTCGATGCCCAAATGGCGAGTATCGAGCAAGTCAAACCGGGCACCACCTGGAAAGATTTTCACCATACCTCCGTCCAAATCATCACCGAAGGCTTAGTCCAACTCGAACTCCTCTCCGGCGACGTCGATACCCTCATTGAAGAAGGCAAATACAAAAACTTCTACATGCACGGTACCGGACACTGGCTCGGCTTAGACGTCCACGACGCGGGGATTTACATGCACGGTGCCGAAACCTGGTACCAATTCCAACCCGGCAACATTATCACCGTCGAACCAGGCATCTATATCTCCCCCGACATCGAACCCGCCGAAGGACAACCCAAAATCGATGACTGTTGGAAAGGCATCGGCGTCCGCATCGAAGATGATGTCCTCATCACCGCTAATGGGCACGAAGTCCTCACCGCCGCCATCCCCAAGTTCGTCGAACACCTGGAATCCCACTAAAAAAATCCCCTCCTCTGCGCAGGCAGACGCTTCGCGAAGGTCGGGGTGCCCGTAGGGCGGGGTGGGTCATTCGACTAATCCTAGAGTTGTAGTCGTCCAAAGTTGTAGGTTGGGTTTCATTCTTCAACCCAACATCCCCACAATCGTTGGCGTTGGCGTAGCCTGCCGTAGGCACAGCCGCGCCGAGAGGTAATCTTTGAGGTTTTTTGGTTGAACGAATGTGAAACCCAACCGATAACTCGTAGATATGATGCGTAGTCCATTTACCCACCCCACCCCACCCCGTATAAATGGGGTGGAGCAAGAAAGCCCCCTTTATAAGGGGGTTGGGGGTAAATTAACCAGGAATCCCACCACATCGGAGCAAATTATGACTCAAATCGTCAGTCGCGAGATTCATCTCGTCTCTCGTCCCCAGGGAATGCCTACCGCCGCTAACTTTGAGACTGTAGAAACTCAGCTAGAGCAAGTTTCCGATGGACGCGTCCTCGTTCGCAACCTGTACATGTCAGTCGATCCTTACATGCGCGGTCGGATGAATGATACCAAATCTTATGTACCGCCGTTCCAATTGGGGCAAGTGATGGAAGGTAGTGCCGTCGGCGAAGTCGTTGAATCCCACGCTGAGGGGTTCAAATCTGGCGATATCGTTTCTTCTACTTTGGGTTGGCGCGAATACTTTATTGCCGCGCCGCAGGCATTGCAACCAGTCAACCGCGAAATTCAACCGCTCTCGGTTTATCTCGGGTTGCTCGGGGCGACGGGTTTGACGGCTTGGGCGGGGTTAAATTTGGTCGATGTCAAAGCTGGTGACGTTATCTTTATTTCTGGGGCGGCTGGGGCGGTGGGCAATGTCGCGGGACAATTAGCCAAGCTGCGGGGGTGTCAAGTTATCGGCTCGGCGGGTTCGGCGGAAAAAATCGCTTTTCTCACTCAGGAATGTGGCTTCGATCGAGTATTTAATTATAAGGACGCGCCCGTACTCACACAGCTTCAGCAAGCCGCTCCAGAAGGGATCGATGTCTATTTCGATAACGTTGGCGGCGAAAGCCTTGAAGCCGCACTGGCGGTACTCCGCAACTACGGTCGGATTATTGCTTGTGGTGGCATCTCTGGCTATAATGCCGAAAAACCCGCCCCAGGGCCGAGTAATTTATTTAATATGACGACCAAACGATTGACGATGAAAGGGCTGATCGTCATCGATTCGCTGCCTCAGATGGCGGCATTTCAACAGGAGGTAGGTGGCTATTTTCAGGCAGGTCGCTTGAAAAATCAAGAAACAGTCATCACGGGGATCGAGCGAGCCGTGGAAGCCTTTCTCGGTCTATTTAGCGGTATAAATCTCGGCAAGATGGTGGTAAAACTCGATTAGTGTTACGCATCGATGCGATCGGAAGACGTTTTCAGCAAACTCAATTGATGCTTATAAATAGGCAATCGGATTGTAAATTTACTGCCGCGATCGAGATGACTCTGGACTTGAATCGTGCCATGATGTGCCGATATAATTGCCTTGACAATTGCTAATCCCAATCCCGTACCACCTGTAGTTCGCGCTCGATCTGCGCGGACTCGATAAAAGCGATCGAATATTTGGGGTAGGTCTGCTGCGGCGATACCAATGCCATTATCTTCTATGCTAATAATTGCCATCCGATCGAGCGATTCGAGGCTAATTATTACCGTGCCGCCTGTGAGGGTATATTTAATCGCATTGTCGATGAGATTAGCCACTGCTCGATATAGTCTGTCACTATCACCGTTGATATAGATCGATCGATTTCCAGATATTGCTAGACGTAAATCGATATTTTTAGCCACAGCTAAGGGCGCTAATTCTTCTTCTAGATCGCTAACTAGATCGTTCGCACAACAAGGTTTAAAGTTTAGCGGTAGCTGATTGGCTTCCAATCGCGATAGCCACAATAGATCTGCTGCTAAATGGGAAAGATGCTGAATTTGCCGATCGGTTATTTCGAGATTGTTTTGCATGTATGCATCGATCGGATCTGTATTTAAGGCACCTTCTACCGCAATTGTCATCACGGATAAAGGCGTTCTCAGCTCGTGAGCGGCATCGGCGGTAAATTGTTGAATCCGCTGGTAAGATTCTAAAATTGGACGCATTGCCAGTCCAGATAGCCACCAACTCGTGCCACCGATTGCTAACATGCCGATCGGAATACCAACTAGGAGGATCGTGTGTAAACTGTGCATATAATCATCTAGCATCCGAAATGATTGGGCAACTTGCAGATATCCCCAATCTCGCCGATCGATTGTTTTGAGTTTCAGGGTATGAATGTGATAGCGTTCGCCGCGATTATCGGTAACTGTTGCCCATGTTGCTGGTACTTTCTCAGCAAACTGATGTTTTGCGTTGCCAAGATTGGCGATCGCGCGACCATTTAAATTTAATAAGCGAATACAGTAACCTTGTTGTTCGGTTAATTCTTTGATTTTAGATTCGTAATTATTTGGCGAACATTCTCCGCCTACTACACACAATCCTGGTAATAATTTTGCGGCATCCGCATCGAGTATCTCTGGTTGTTTCAGTCCTGTTTCGAGTGTGTCATGGATGGTGCCAGCTAAGGTATTTAATTCCCGATCGACCGATCGCTCGAATACTCGAATCATACCCAAATGAAGTCCATAACCAGAAATCGCTGTAATTAAACCGATAACGATCGCATAAAATCCAGTTAGTTGCAAACGGGTACGATTAAATAGTCGATCTGGAAGCATTAATTAATAGTTAATAGTTGTAAATTGATTGATAGGAGCGAGTTAATTGCAGATGAGCCGATAGCCAAAGCCGCGTATGGTTTCGATGGTGGGTAAGCAGTCGGATTCGGACAACTTCTTGCGTAAGAGGCGAATTTGGGCGGCTACGACGTTACTCGCAGCATCAGAATCGATCGACCAAATTCGACTGCGAATCCGCTCGTGAGTCAGGGTTGTATTGGGGTGCTGCATCAGATATTCTAAGAGTTGAAATTCTTTTGCTGTTAGCGTTATCTGACTCAGATTACCCTGTCGATCGGTAACTAAAATGCCATTATTACCATAGTCTAATTCCATATTGCCCAATTGCAATCGATCTGGTTTAAATGTCGGAGCGCGACGCTGGAGGGCGCGCATTCTCGCTAACAGTTCGGCCATCCCAAAAGGTTTGACGAGATAATCATCTGCTCCCGCATCCAATCCAGCTATTTTATCTTCCATCCGATCTTTGGCTGTGAGCATTAAAATCGGTAGGGTATAATTATGCGATCGCAATCGCTGACAAAGTTCGATCCCCGATAGTTTCGGT
>NZ_JANLWO010000624.1:0-3189 GCF_031364565.1 Chamaesiphon sp. OTE_20_metabat_361 | reverse complement strand
AAAGTCAGCCAAGAAGAACGCGACCTCCTCGAAAAACTCGCCAAAATTCGCGGCGAACGGGTCGGCAAAGGTGGGATTGGGAGTATCTTTGGGAATGTCTTTAAGTAGTGGATAGTGGATAGTGGATAGTGAATAGCAATTACAGGAAACAGGGTTAGAAATGAGGATTAAATAATCGACGTAGGTTGAGTAGGGTGCTACGAAGCCAAACCTCCAAATCTGGGTTAACGATCCACTATCCACTATCCACTATCCACTAAACAAATGACTCAACTAGACCTCCGTGGGACGCCGTGCCCGATTAACTTTGTGCGGACGAAAATGAAACTCGAACAGATGACTGCTGGCGAGTTGTTAGAAGTATGGCTCGATGCTGGCGAACCGATCGAGCAAGTACCCGACAGCCTCAAAATGGCTGGATATACGATCGAGCAAACGATCGAAAATGGCGACTTCTTTAAGCTCCAAGTCCGGAGTAAATTAGGGTAATTAATCTCGATCGAGATTTATAAATCGTCGCCAATGTCTATGACACCAGCAAAGCCGGAAACCTAGATGGTGGGCAATGCCCACCCTACTACTACCCTCCACCATCTACCCACTATCCACTATCCACTATTCACTAATTCATGAAATTTGTTTGTACTCAGCACGATCTGAACGTTAACTTAGCCCTAGTCAGTCGTGCTGTCTCTACACGTCCTACTCATCCAGTGCTAGCGAATATCAAAATTGACGCCACCACGAATCCAGACTGCATCCAGCTCACTGGCTTCGATTTGAGTCTCGGTATCCAAACTAATTTTCTAGCAAGAGTAGAAGAAGAGGGGACATTGACGCTACCAGCGAAGTTATTAAATGATATCGTCGCAAAATTACCGAGTGGCGAAATTACCCTCGATGATGAGGCAGGGGAAAACTTAGTTACGATTACATCAGCATCGGGTCGCTATCAGGTGCGGGGGATGAGCGCCGAAGAATTTCCCGAGCTACCATCGATCGAGCAGGGTGAAACCAACCAACTTTCAGCCACTGCCTTTATCGATGGCTTAAAGGGTTCGCTGATTGCTTGCTCTCAGGATGAAAGCAAGCAAGTCCTCACGGGGGTCTATCTCAAAGTCGAGCCAGAGCGGTTGGAATTTGCCGCTACAGACGGTCATCGCTTGGGAATTGTTGAAGTGTACCCAAACGAGTCTGACACGGTGCCCAGCGACCAGGAAGCACCCGATGCGGCAAGCACTGGATCGTTTGAAGTGACGGTTCCCGCCAAGGCACTCCGCGAACTCGAAAAAATGCTCGCAACCGGGCAAGATGGTGACAGATTGGGGTTGCAACTGGAGCAGGGACAGGTAGTATTTGGCTGTGGAAAGCATCGCAAATTAACGACGCGGACATTGGAAGGGAAATATCCCGATTATCGCTTATTGATTCCCAAGCAGTTCCAACGCCAAGTTACCCTCGATCGTAAGCAAATTCTCAGCGCATTAGAGCGAATTGCCGTGCTCGCAGACCAGAGCAATTTGGTCAAATTTAGTATCGATAATACCAGTCAATCGATCGATCTTTCCGTCGAAAGTCAAGATCGCGGTAGCGGTCGAGAATCGCTCACCGCTCAGATTTCTGGCGAGAATTTAGATATTGCTTTTAATATCAAATACTTGATGGATGGCTTGAAAACACTCATTACTCAAGAGATTACTATCAGTCTCAATGGCCCACTCGAACCAGTCATTCTTACCCCTTTAGGTGGTGTCAAAATGACTTATTTAGTCATGCCAGTTCAACTACGCAGTTAGATTTCACTATTCACTATTCACTATTCACTAACTACTCCACTTTAACCTGAATTTTTGGCCCTGATGTTGCCAATCGAATAATCATTCCATCGACGATCGCGATTTCCTTGACTGCTGCCCCATCGATATAAGTACCGTTTGCACTGATATTGTACAAGCACCAACCAGTCTCTTCACTCCAGCGCAATTGGGCATGGTATCGAGAGACTACAGCACTAAATAGCACCACCTGATTGTCTGTTGCCCGTCCGATCCGCACGATATCTTCCGGTTGGAATGTCCAGCTTTGGACGGGAATTGAATTGAGAAGACTTAATACGATCGCGGGCGGTGCTTGAATCATGGCTGGTGAGAAGTGAGCTAATCGTATTCAATAACTTTTCATCGTAACTGAATTAAGTTGGTTGAATTTAGTTGCGGATCGGCATCGATCTTCGGAAGGTCGAGCGGTAAATTATTCGAGCCGATTGGCTCTATCGATCGTGGATAAATTAAGCTAATTTGAGTCGATCGGGAATTGGGATTGAGTCAGAGCATATTTTGAGATTTACTTAGCTTAGATTTGGCTGAAGATCGCTAGATTGATTTTTCAAGAGAAGGATCGGCATCGATCGCACGTGCGCGTGATGTTACTTACACAGGTGCATCTTGAAAGATAAAAGTTACCAAATCGCCTTTACCCAGACCGATCCGATCGCCAGAGCGTAACAAGTGGCGATTACCTTTGGCGAGAACATTGTGATTGATATAAGTGCCATTAGCACTGCCCACATCTTCGATGTAGTAGTTTTCTCCTTCTATGCGAATATTGGCATGAACTCTCGAGACTACTTCCGCACAGGGGAAACTCGACACATCAATGTCGGGAGCGACCAAATCATTGGGCTTACCCAAGTGAATTACTTGTAAATGTGGCGGAATCTCGATCGGAGTATTGGATTGAAGATGTAATAGCTGATGGGGTGCTGGTTGTGGCTGAGCCGGGACTGGTGTCGGTGCTGATGAGGAGATGGGGGGTACCTGCGCCTCCACTTGTGGCGGCTCCTGGATGGGGGCGAGTGACTCCTCGGCAATTGCTGCTGACTCGGCTGGCGCTAATGGGATGGCAAACAGATCCGCTTCGGGATTTGTCAATATTGTCGGTGGCAGACCGATACTACCAGCAGCAGGGGTCGCTTCGATCGCGATCGCTGGTGGCGGTAGCAAAATTGGGTCTTGAGCTGCGGCAGATTTGAGGCTATAACCGCACTGTCCGCAAAATGTAGCATCAAGCTGAATTGATGCACCGCAGTTTGGGCAAGCTTTGGTTGCTGGCAAGGCTGTATAACAAGCTTCGCAGTTAGTGGCACCTTCAGGGTTATCGTGCTTACAGTTCGGACAGACAATCATAAAA
>NZ_JANLWO010000868.1:0-5464 GCF_031364565.1 Chamaesiphon sp. OTE_20_metabat_361 | reverse complement strand
TAGGATGTTAAAAGTTAACGTTAAAAAAATTACCACTATACGATAGGAGCTTTGATAAGCTTGGAAAATCATAAGGAAACTATTCTGGTCGTTGATGATGAGGCTAGCATCCGTCGCATTTTAGAAACTCGCCTCTCCATGATTGGCTATGATGTAGTTACAGCGGCAGATGGGGAAGAAGCCCTCGAAACTTTTCGCGAAACCTGCCCCGATTTGGTCGTGCTGGACGTGATGATGCCCAAGCTCGATGGCTACGGGGTATGTCAGGAGCTACGCAAAGAATCTGATGTCCCCATTATCATGTTGACGGCATTGGGCGATGTCGCCGATCGCATCACGGGACTAGAGTTGGGTGCAGATGACTATGTAGTCAAGCCCTTTTCTCCCAAAGAACTCGAAGCCCGAATTCGTTCGGTATTGCGGCGGGTTGATAAAAATGGACTCAATGGCATTCCCAGTTCTGGAGTGATCCAGATTGCCACCATCAAGATCGATACTAATAAGCGCCAAGTTTATAAGTCCGACGAACGGATTCGGCTCACCGGGATGGAGTTTAGTCTCCTCGAACTACTCGTGAGTCGATCGGGCGAGGCTTTCTCCCGATCGGAAATTCTCCAAGAGGTGTGGGGCTATACTCCCGAACGTCACGTCGATACTAGAGTCGTGGACGTTCATATTTCGCGGCTCCGCGCTAAATTGGAAGAAGATCCTAGCAATCCCGAACTGATTCTCACCGCTAGAGGTACGGGTTATTTGTTTCAACGGATTATCGAGCCTGATGAACTTTAGGCTTTAGGCTTTAGGCTTTAGACCAAATGTAGAGCCAGTAGGGTGGGCAATGCCCACCATCTAGGTTGTGAACCATTCTACAAGACCAAATGGAGGATGCCACCAGCTAGGTTCTAAACAATTCGACGTGGATGCGATAAGCGCAAAATGCTGGTGAGTTATGCCACCAGCATTTTGATGTGACTCCACCCTGTTATTCTAGTCTATTTGAACTACCCAAATCAAAAATTTAGTTGAGAGTGCTGCGGAGAGTGTAGATAGCTATGAAAGAAGATAACGGTCGGATCGTCCGACTCCTGCCGATCGCCGCAGGTAGCATTGCCGGGACTTTGTTAATGTTAAATCGGTTACTGACGCCAGCATTGACCGACTCTCAGGCGCGATCGGATGCCGTGGGTGTAGTTTTGACAGCAGTACTAATTTTAACGGGGTTGTTGTGGCAGCAAGTTCAGCCTAGAAAACCCGATAGCACTGTGCTATCGGGGACAGAGGGATTTGAACTATTACCCACGTTACCGGATGCACTCAAAACCGAATTAGCATGGGCTTCACACCTACTACTGACGAATACAGTGACGCGATCGATCGTCGTTTATTATCGCGGGCAAGTTTTGCTCAGACGGGGGATTTTGGCACCAATCGCGACAGTTACACCCGGGGCGATCCTCGATCGAGTTTTAGCCAAACAAAAAGCTATTTATCTAGTAGATACAAAAGTCTACCCAGGAAGAATTGAATTCAACTATTTACCTGTCAACACCCAAGGCATCATTTGTCAGCCATTAGGTACAGATGGAGTAATGATTTTGGGTGCCAATGCTCCCCGTAGTTATACCAAGCAAGATGAAGCTTGGATCGAGGGAATTGCCGATAAATTAGCAAATAGCCTCGCTACCAGATCCGCGATCGATGGCAATTTGATAAACCCAAATGACAAAATCTGAAGGATTCGAGCTTTTTGAGCTACCTAAAACGATCGATTAGCAAAATATTTTTAGCACAAATAGTAATTATGGCAGTTATTAAGTGCATAATGAAATTAACATCCTGCTAATTACGATCGTGGCTAAAACTAAAGTAGAATCTGCTCCCAAAGCTCCTAAAAGTACTGCTACCAAGACAGCTCCGCCAGCCGCCAAAGCAGATAAATCTGCAAAAGTAGCTGCAAAAACTGAGGCATCAACTGACGTCATTTCTACCGCAACGCCGCTCACTGGTAAGGCTCTGCTCCAAAAAGTTAAGGAGCTAGCACATCTTGCTAAGCGCGAAACAGCTAAGGAATGTGGCTACATAAAAACTTCTGCTTCCGGCGGCGTGCGTACCGATCTCTCGGGCTTTTATGATGCTGTGCTCGCTGCTAAAGGTGTCAAGCTCGATGAAACTAGTAGAGACAGTCGCGGTAAAGTTGCTACTTATAAAGCTACCGTGCACAAAAATGGTCAGTTGTTAATTGGCTCTGCTTATACCAAAGGCATGGGTTTAAAAGAGGGCGATGTCTTTACGATCAAGCTCGGCTACAAACACATCCATTTAATTCAAGATAATTAAATCGGCTGGTGCTTTACCCAAACGACTGACGAGTGGCGCGATGCGCTTGGGTAGAGCAATCGATCGCAAATTAAGTGCAGAGGTTTGGTTCCTAACTGACACCAAATCTCTGCGATATTTGCCGATCGCGGGCAGATTATGGTGCGGCTCGACCCGATTGGATGGCGAATTTACACCTAACCTTGCTTAAATTTAAACAGTAAAAGCTGAGTAATTTGCTTGTTAGTAAAGTTATTATCGCTTACGAGCAGTAGTGTTTGACTGCCGTCGGGCAAGCGCGAGCCTAGTGCCATCCCTTCGAGATTGTCTAGGCGCATGTCCAATTTTTTGAGGTCGAAGGCAAGCTGTTTTTTGATGGGTTGAATAGTGTTATTGTCTTTGAAGCTGGCAATCTTGCTGGTATCGGTAGCACCTGCCATACTCGCTTGAAATAATTTGACGCGGAAGCCAAACAAGCCAAAGGATCGCTCCAAGGTAAGAAAATGACCGCTAGTATCGATCGATTGAATTTCCGATAAGCCGTGTTCGAGTGCGCCTAATGGGGGCGGATCTAATTGATAGAGATGTTCGCTAATAATTTCGGGTCGATTGCTCAGTAGATAATGCAACCACCGATTTTTAGCACCAGGAATTTTGCCATCTTCACCCACTTTAGAGACAAATTTATCCTGCATCAAGGATGATTCGGTAGTGGCGAACAGCCGTAAAGGTTCGCCGCTAGCTGGCAATGTCCCTGTCGGGCTGAGTGTCATCCCTTCAAACCCCAGATTATTTTGGATTCCCCGCTTACTTTCTGTATCCGGGAGATAACGCTCGGGAATGGGTAAGGCTTGTTTGGCTTTACCTGTTTTGAGGTCGAATTCGTTAATAAATGGCGGAATATCTTTGCCCCGATTTCCCTCACTAGAGATAAATACAGAGGATTGGGGTGTCAAGGCAATTGTTTCGGTATCAATTTGCCCTTTGAGATAAGTTTCCCCATTTGCTTGCTTGAGCAGCGTTACATCGACGATATCTACTTTATTTAGTTTGACGCGAGCATTTTTAGTGTCGAGATCGAGTTTGAGCGTATAAAATCTAGCTGGTGCGATGTCACTGCGATCGTCAGAAACTGCATAAAAAATATCGCGCTGCCGATCGTAAGTTAGTCCCGATAACCCACCCACAGTAGTCTGTTTATACTGAAAATTGTCGGGGATAATGTACTCACCGATATACTCGAGCGACAGTTTGTTAAAAATCCTACTGCTAGCAGCTTCGCTCGAAACAGCACTACAAGAGGTCAGGAAAATCATGATTCCGATGACACATAGTAATGCACCCGCAGAGACAGTACTGGCCAAAATCCAACCGCCTATTTTTTTGCGCCGAGGATCTGGACTTTTATTTAAAGTCATAACTATTTTGAGTAATAATATCTGTGAGTGGGTATTTCTCATTGTAAGTTACCTGCGATCTCGGTCGTGACTTTCGTTGGCGTAGCCTGCCGTAGGCAATCGCGACAACTTCACACCCGCAAACCATCAGAATCCCCCCGAGCAAGCCTTAGAAAGGGGGATTTACCCACTCAAAACGAAGCAATTGGATTTTTCAGACACCCGCTCAGATTTCGTCACGATCTAAATTTGCTGACAACTATTAACGCTCGACGCTCGATTAACTTATTTATGTCTTCATCTACTTTGTCTGTGCCAGCTAATGTCAAATTTGACGAAGCGATCGACCTGACTCAAACTTTCTTGACGCAGCTTAAAAAAAATGAGCTAACAGCCAGTCAAATCCAAGATTTTGTAGCGGCATTAGTACAGACAGCCAATGGTGCTAGAGGATTTTTTGTAACTTATCTGACTGCCAAAGATCCCATTTGTGACGAACCCCAGCCGGAAATTATTGCCGCATTGCAAGCAAATCCAGATGTTGCTGCCGATTTACTTGTCAAAAACGTTGCCATGTCTACCGCTCAACAACTCTACCATCAGCGGCGAGACGATCGGGAAATGGCGGCATCTTCTGCCACCGTAGCAGCACGGACGACCAAAATTATCCAACAATTGAATCTACCTCAGATTCAGGAAATGTGCCGAGAATTGGTAGGTACGATCCGGGCTGGCGCTGGTGCCTATACTGACTTTTTGACTCGCTGGGGTTATGATGAGGAGCAAAAAAACTCGATCGCTCAAGCTATGTCGCGGTTAATTGTCTAGCTATAGCAACCGTCCAGCCAGCTTCGGACATACCCCCGACTGTCTTGTCTCGCTAATCCGTCGGGAAACCCGACAAACGCGAGCCGCTTCTTGGAGAAGTCGGGGGTATTGCATTAAGGGTTGAGATCTCCTAATCGCCTTGGCGGTTGCCATAAATCACGCTCCAAGCTTGAGATCCAAATGACAAAAGAGGTTATTTCTAACCTCTTTTGTTTGATTGAGTAGACTAACACAAATCTCAATCGCCAATAAATATCCGTAGGTATGTTTGCGATTAAGCTGCGCTCGATCCCTCAATCCAAACGGTAGTGTTATCGAACTAATCCTTAGAGTAAACCAGTGCTAGCACCTTGTTTACCAGTAGCTAATTCGACTTTGATGATTTTACCGCCCATTTTCATAATCCGCTGTTGCTCGCGGAACCAGCTATCGTAAGGGACTAATTTTGTGAAATAAGTATTTTGCAGTTCGCGCTGAGTTCGGATGCGTGTTTGACTGGGAACGCAAGCGGTGACTTTGAACATCCGCATAATAATGGTGCTCCTATGGCTATATTTTGAATAAACTATCCTAATTTTGCACTGTTTGGTAACTCTCAGATCTAGTCACCATTGGCAAGTGCTGTCGAGTCACAATAATTTACCGATTCTCTACGAGACGCTACGCGAACGATGCGCGCTCCAAAAACTTCAAAGTCTGAGAGTCAGATGTCCATCCTAGGTCGTCAAAACTCATCTAGTCATAGATAAGCTGTTGAAGATCTAACACTTACATCGGACTTCCCAGACTCGATTACTTCATCTGCGTTGTCTGGTTAAAAAAACCGATCGACTAGCTCAAGCCAGAACAGATGTAGTCTAAGTAAACACCCATTTCTTTACCAGCATCAGCACCAACTAAACTAGCGGTTACTTCTTTGATGG
>NZ_JANLWO010000585.1:0-12709 GCF_031364565.1 Chamaesiphon sp. OTE_20_metabat_361 | reverse complement strand
GCTGGTGGAGGTCGTTGTCATGCGGGCAACTGGAGCGGCGGTAGTCATAATTCGAGCGCGGCTCTGGGATTTCCAATGTTGATACCGGAGCAAGGGAAAGGAAGCTACTCGCTTTGATAACGCCCAGAAGAAAACATAACTAGCAACCAACCGCTCCAACGCACCAAATCGAGCTTCGCGTAATTCTGCGAGTAATTTGGTGTTGCTAGCTAGATCGGTTGCAGCATCGGGCAAAATAATCGCCGCTGCAAAGCCTTGTTGCTCGATCGACTGATTTTGCCCCAGGGCAATAATTTCGGCACCTGCGGTCAGATGGCGTACCCCGTTGGCTTGTTTCCCAGTCATCATCGCCGCACTTTCGCGCTCTTGTTGCGATCGATCGCCGCGTCCATCGGGGATACCTAAAAATACTAACGTGCCTCTGACGATCCGGTGTCCGAACAGGTGCAGCATCTGATCTTGGGGGTTCGCACCATGCACCTCTAAGGAGGTAATCCCATAACTGAGCGAAAATAACTTACTGACATAGGCAGTTAATAATTGATGCACCCACGGCACATCGCCAATGACTAACGTCCGCTTGCCCATGCGGGCGAATAAAGATCTCCCTTGGAAATATCGCAAACCCAACGTCCACAGCCAGGAACCAAAAATGTAAATCCCAATATCCGCTAACGTCAGCGCGGGTAGCAACCAGCCTGGTACCGCTAAATTAGCCAATCCAAAGATGGCTCGACAGATTGTTTGCACTAATGGAGCTTGTAACCCGACGCTTACCAGCACATAAATAGCCTGAATCCCCCAGGCGATCGGCATTTCGGTGATGTGTAACGCCCATTGGCGACCGACTCGCACGAGCTGACGATGAGTAGCAGATTCAATCGTACCCACGATCGATCCGACCCGCCGATCGACAAAATCATCCCTGATCCGTTCGAGACTGGTGAGATTAGCAGTGGTTAAGGTCATCCCAAATGCCTTCTGACGAGCGGGAAAGCCCTGTTGGAGTCGTTTGGTCAAATATAGTAATAATTCAGTTAACGTGGTTTGAGCGGCTACTACAGCCACGGTGGTGGGTTCCGCTGTGCGCCGACCGCTACCATTAATAAAAATGCGGCGGGTAAAACTAGCCGCAGGATAATAATATTGCTCGATCGCACTCCCCATCAAGCTACAGACTTCGCCTGTCATCACAAACAGTTCGCCGATCTCGGATTGGCGGCGTAACTGCTCGAATATCTGCGTGGCTTGTAGTGTGGGAAATGTCTGTCCAGATTGACTGATCGCTAGCACGATCGAAGTTTTACCTAAATGTAAACTATCCGAGTCAGATTGCAATTTCCATAATACGTGGTTGGCGGATAAGGTTTCGACCCTTAATCCTGGGTAGATCGATTTCAGATCTTGGGCAAATCTTTCGCCCAACCACAGGCTATTTTCCACCCCTGTAATCAATAAATCGAGAGTGCGATCGTCTACCACTGAATCGGGCTTGTTGTTACTGGTTGCCTGCTGACGGCGATCCCACAGCCTCGCTCGTTCGATCAGTAATTCGGCTAAATAATCCGCGCTTTGACGATTGAAGGAAGCTGGATCTTGCCAGGATGCGGCGATCGCTTTAATCACCTGGGGAATTTCCCCAATGTCATGAGCCACCGGATCTGGAGCACTTGCGGCTGGCGGTAAAATATAATCATTGTGCTGGAGTGGAATCCATCGCTGCGCTAATTCCGCACCGACTAATTCCCGATCGGCTTGGATGTCATAAATTGCAATTCGATCGACACCTACCCAGGCAATTTCACCCCCTTTTTGCTCCAAATCTAAGCGATAGGAGCGCGGAACCTGCGCCAACACCGCATCGACAGCAGCGGGTTCGGAGGCATAAACCATGTATTCTTCTGCGACATTAAATCCCGTAGCGATCGGTTGTCCCCACGCACTCAGCACCACACTATCCGCACAAAGCGTCGAAGCTGTCACCAACCCAAAGGTACCTGTGGCTCGCGACATGAATAATTTCGCCGCCTGGTAGGGATTGTTGTAAAAGAAGGCATTTACCGCCGTCTTCACAAACGCCGCCCGCGCCAATTCAGTCCAACACCCGATCGTATGATGCTGACTGAAAGCCTGAATGATCTCCCGTTCGAGTCGATTGACATGGGACTGGGACAACTCCAACATCGACTGGGCATCGGGACGCAGCAACACTGCCTGATGGTGGCAAAAGATTTCTTCAACGATCTCTGCCCAACCGCTAATTTCTAACTCAGACGGCGCAGTATTCGGGGCTGTTTTCGTGGGAATTTTGCCCCCAAACGCGGCTGAGAGCGATTTCGCAACCGCTAGTTGATATGCCAGCCGCAACGAAGCCGCCCACATCCCTTGAGTAATTAATAAATCCATCATCCCCGCAATTTTGGGCGAGTCGCCCAGGGTGGAATTGGGCGTATGCAAGACGCGTTCGAGCCATAAACCCAGCTCGGTATTTGCGATTTCTTCACCAAATAGCATCCAGGCATCAAAGTCGCCATTATGGGTAATCCGGTGGTTCACCGTCTGACGATCTTTGACCCATTGCCCCCGATCCACCCGCCACACATCGGCAGATCTCGCTGGCATCCACTCATGCCAATGAGTCTCCAAAATCGCTGGCGGGCTGCTGGTGGCATAACGATAGTGCCAAATTCCCACGATCGCCTTATCCACCGCTTGGGCACCAGATCGCCGCGCCCGCTCTCTGACGGTTGCAAAAGCCGTTTCTAGCGATCGAGTTAAATTCTGTCGCTTGCGATTAATGATTTTTTTACCGACAAATACGACCCGATCCGTCGGATCGCGAGCAAACACCACACCACCACCAGCTTGCTCGCCCCGAATTTCCGTCTCATGCCCCATTGCCTGAAAAATCGCCACGACTCTAGCTGGTAATAGCTCGCGATCGTCATTTGCCAACCGTTTCCCGACAAACCCAAAGTTACCACAGTTAAAGCAAGTCGCCTCACCTGTCATCATCGCCACCAGGTCGGAGCGCGAACTAAAAATCGCGATCGCATTGGCACCAATCAAGGCTGGAATTACCAACCGATCGATCGACTCGCAGAGATTGAGATCTATTCTAAATAAATCATCAGGCATCGGTACGATCGAGACTAATCCCACCGCCATAATATTAAATAAAATCCCGCCTCCTGCCTTAATTCGGATTGCCAGCGGCGTTGTTTTACCAACTGCTACCCAAGGATAGTCGGCATCTGCACTTAAAGGTGAAAATATTGGTGTAAAAGGAATTAGCGAGCTGAATATATCAGCTATAGTCTGATGTTCGAGCAGGTTAGCCCGATTGATAAATGTGGGATCTCGATCGACAATAGCGGTAATCAGAACGTGTCCTAACCCATGCGTAATAATTGCAATATTCCAGACAATTCTCAATAGAACAGCATAAGTAAGCAATAAAATTGGACTAGGATAGTCGATATCGATCCAGCATAGTATTAATAACGCGATCGATTCTGGAATTAAATGCTTGCAAATTACTAACCAAATATTCATAACGTGAGTTGCTACCTATAGAACGCCTACGATTGAAATCGTGGCTAATGTTGCAAAGTCCGCCTGCGCGGACTAGTCTATTAGTCCGCGTAGGCGGACTTTGCATTCTGAGGAGCGGTTTCTAACCGCTTGGGTTGTAGGTAGCAACTTTGGTTACATAACAATCCTTGAAATTTCTGGTAGTGTTGCCGATTTGCGGACTAAAATCGCCACAAACAATCAGATCGCTAATTTGAGCGATGGCTTGGGTCAACGGATGATCGGGATAACGCAGCGAGAACACCTGGTTACTGGCTAATTGCATCATTTTGACTGAGAATGGCAAGACTGCCGCAACAGGCAGATCGTAGGACGTTTCTAGCTGCTGTGTGTAAGTCTCGACATCCAATTTAGGCAAGGCTTTGTTCGCCACTAGCAACATGCGATCGACTGACAACTCGCGGAATAATTCGACAAGCGCGATTGTACCGGGATCGTCTCGATCGTCTGGACGCAACAATACTACTAATGAACTGCAAGCGGCGATCGTTTTGAGGGTGGCGGGATTGATGCCAGAGTGGGTATCGACAAATAAAAAATCCAGTTGCAGATCGTGAGTAATCTCTGTAAAGCCTTCCAGTAGCCGCGCTTGGCTATAACCTTTCTGCAAAATTGTCAGATCGTTGGCTTTGACACTCGCAGGGATCAGATAAAGCGCACCAGGGGTACTCAGATCCGCCTGTGCTAGTAACAGATCGCTCAGATCGTAAGCGGCTTGATTAAGAGCGCAACGATGCCAGAGATAGTCATTGAGGGTGAGATCGATCGACTTTTGCTCCAGCCCCAATAACATCTGCATCCCTGGCGATTGTAAATCTGTATCGATAATTCCCACTCGTTTACCCTGCTGCGCCATCAACACCGCGAGATTGCTAACCAGAGTTGACTTGCCCGTACCACCGCGAAAAGATTGTACTGCCACAATTTGAGCGTTACTACCGCCAGCGGTAGCTGTTGTGGCTAGGGTCCGATCGACTTTCGGGCGCGCAGGATCGAGTGCAGGATAGAGAGTCGGGCGATAGAGATGTTCAATGTCGTCACTGTTGCTGGCGCATTGCTGTACTTGCCCTATTGCCGGAAGTTCGTCAAACCTCATATCTCGATTTAACTCCACTACTAACTGACTTACAAATACCTTTGTCGATCGAGTGTTTGCTCGAATCGAAGCTATCTATACTTCAGCTTACTAGTTACTCCCGATCGAGTTGTAACAGAATCCGATCGATAATTAGCAGATTCTGATGATTCGATCGGCAATCTGTCTGAATGTCATACTTGTCTCTCCACTCTAGATGCCTAATCCGACACTGAATTAGCGATCGCTTTAGATCGATTGACCACCAGAAACTTCAATCCGCTGGGCATTCACCCATTTGTTATCTTCAGATAATAGTGACGCGATCGCCCCACCAATATCATCAGGCAGACCAACACGACCCAAGGCAGTAATTGAAGCAAAATATTGATTAATGTCTGGATTGTCCCGCACCGCACCGCCACCGAAGTCGGTTTCGATCGCGCCTGGAGCCACCACATTTACCGCAATCTTTCGCTCTCCCAATTCTTTTGCCATATATTTGGTTAAAGTCTCGATCGCACCTTTCATGCTGGCATAAGCAGCATACCCAGGCAAGATAATCCGCGTTAAACCAGTAGAAAGATTGACAATCCGTCCGCCATCATTAATCAGCGGCAGCAGTTTCTGCGTGAGAAAGAAAACACCCTTGAGATGGATATTCATCAAGTGGTCAAAATCTGCTTCTGTCATATCTGCAAAAGACGCACCTATGCCAGTCCCAGCGTTATTAACTAGGAAGTCAAAGCGATCGGTTTGCCATTTTGCTTGGAGAGCTTGCTTAACCTGTCCCGCAAAATCATCGAAGGTTTTCGTATTTGCAGTATCGAGTTGCAGTGCGATCGCGTTGGCTCCCAAAGATTCAATTTCAGCTACGACTTTAGCTGCTTCCGCTGCGTTGGTGTGATAGGTAACGATAACATCGACCCCTTTTTTAGCAAGATTCAAAGCAGTACTTTTGCCCAGTCCTCGACTAGCTCCGGTTACTATTGCAATTTTTGAGCTGTTGTTAGTCATTGCCTTATACTTTGAGTATTTTTGGTGAATGTACTTATCTTATAAACAAGAGCATGAGTTTGAAATACACAAAACTCTCTACTTATTGCCTAATCCTCCAAATTTAATCTTTAACGCTGGGTCGAAATATTCTATAATAACTGTCACCAGCCGATCGAATCAGTCGAAAAATTAAGATGACAATTCTCGTTCCCAGCGACTTCGCAAACGAACAAATAGCTAGTCAGTGCCAAGAACTAGCATCACTGATAACTCGCCACACAGCAAGTCATGGTGATGGTTTTTATCAGACGAGGATCGAGAAGTTGCAATTTGGACGAGAATCTTCTGTTGCCAGTACTCTAGCCGCAGTCAGTACACCGATGCTGGCGATTGTCGTTCAGGGCAAAAAAGCCGCATTGCTGGGCGAGGAGACTTATTATTATGGGGCAGCTCAATACTTGATTCTCTCGATCGATTTACCGATTAGCGGCTTTATTACCGAGGCAACCTCCACCCAACCATATTTAGGATTTAGACTAGATCTCGATCCGCACCAACTCGGTGAAATTATTACCGCCCAAACCAGCATCATCGCTGGTAAAAAAGAAACTTCAGTCAGAGGCTTTTTTGTCAGCACTGCCGATATGTCATTACTTGAGTGCGCGCTGAGATTGACAAAGCTATTGGACACGCCGCAGGATATCCCGATGCTGGCTCCGATGATTATCCAGGAAATCTACTATCGCCTCTTAATGGGCGAACAATGCGAAGCCGTTCGGCAGATTGCAACAGCGGGTAGTAATATGCAGCGCATCGCTCAGGCGATTCAACATATTAAGACTAATTTTACCAAGCCACTGCGAATTGAAGATCTGGCCGATCTAGCTAGGATGTCTCCTTCCTCATTCCATTACCATTTCAAACAAGTGACATCGATGAGTCCATTGCGCTATCAGAAGCAATTGAAACTCATAGAGGCACGTCGCCTGATGCTGGTCGAACGATCTACTGCGGCAAATGCTGCCGACAGAGTGGGGTATGAAAGTCCTTCCCAGTTCAGCCGTGAATATGCTCGAATGTTTGGTGCGCCGCCGATTCGAGATATCGTTAGCGTAGCATACGGAGATAATCGGTTACGACCAGCGATCGATCTAAGCTCAATTTAACTGATGGGGTACAAGCAGGCTAAAAAGTAGATAGGGCTGATTGTATAGCTGTGCTAATTTAATTTATCCTGGCTGGCACTGTACCCGATCGATAAATCTATCCCTGTATGGAGTCACACCCGCAGATTTACTAGCAACCAATAGTACAATCGTGGTAATGCTCAGTGGCGTAGATCGAACCGTTACCCAGATAATGTATGCCCTTCATACCTGTGATCCTCAAGACATTTTCTTGTCTTTTGACAAAGTACTAGTATTTTTGTTCTATAATAAGCTTGAAATCTAATTTCTTGCAATCGTGATGAATACATATACGATCTATAACGCTAAATCCCAGTTTTCCAAATTATTGTCCCGTGTAGAGCTAGGGGAAGAGATCGTCATCTCCAACCGAGGTATCGCGGTTGCTAGGTTAGTTCCTGTGGAAAATAAGCGATCGCGCAGTCGCAGTATGGGTGTCGATCGCGGCTTGTATTACATCCCCTCCAGTTTTAACAACCCGCTGCCCCCTTATTTATAAGTCCTAGTTTTCTGGTATTTCAGTTAAACCAAGCGTAAGGATCGATTGCGAATGCTTACACCGTGAATGGAGTAGTTATTCAGCAATTTAGTTGAATAACTACTCCATTTTTTTGTCGATCGTAAAATTTTGTTCACTGTTGGATTTACTCTTGATTATTTTTGGCAATCGTCTATAATCTCATGCGGATAAAAGAGAGGATGAATCTAACCTAACCAACTAATCAAGTTAAGTTGATTTTACTTAACATAGGGCTGTTATTGTTCGATCGCCTCTCAACTGAATCTTCGATCGACGGTAGTTAAAGAAAAACTTAGATTCTGGTTTTTTGTGTCTAAACCGTTCGTCGTTCGATCGGTAGTTACTTAAATAAATCGAGTCAAAACTTATATTAATGAAAACATAGAGTGTCACCATGAGCTACGCCACTTCACTAAGCAAACCTAGAAGTAAAATTTCTTGGAAATATATACAATATGCCTTAATTTCCTGTTTCTCTCCAATTATTTGGGGATGGAACTTAGCTCCTAAAGCTAATGCTGCGCCAATCTACGATGCTTTTGTAACAGTATCGACTACCAAGATTACCACAATCATGGCTGGATTTCCAGTCGCAGGCCCACTATTTACGACTCTGTTTACTGCCATTGTCAATCTAATTCCCTGGGCTGTACTACTGATGGTCGGTGGTATTGTCATCTGGCAAGCTTATCTGGAATATCAGGAATACGATCGAGAAAACTTTTCTGGGATAGTTAAACCGATGTTAAATATCATCGTCCTGGTAATTCTCGTCATTGCGACAGATAGAATTATCAACTTTATATTTACTGGTGCTTAATTCAATTAAGTATCTAATAGCTGTAACGGTTTTCACCTAGTCATATGGAAAGAAAAACGCAAATCGAAGTCAATAGAGCATTGAGACGCAGAGCGAAGATGATGGGCATTCCTCGCGATGTCGCAATCGTTTTGGCATTAATCGTGGTTTTTTGTCTATTTCTAGGATATTTGAAAGTTCCGGGTAACATCGTTACAGCTATTTTTGTCACTTTATTTTTCACGGCCATACTCTCTCTCAAGGATGGAATGGCTGATGTCCTAGCAAGAAACAGGGAACCAAAAAATTACACCAGAGGATGTCTGAATTATCGATCGCCACTTTCAGATTTAACTCCTCGATCGATAGCCCGTTTAATTAGAAAAAAGCAACGACTATAAATTAATCTCAGCGTTAGGTTGTCATCTGGTTTAAATCCTTTATTTTATTTGCAATTTATGAAAAATAAGGAAATTAGTAAATCTCAAAAGCCAAAGCGAGAACTAAGAAAGATAAAGCATAAAGGCTTGAGCCAAAAAAAGAAGGTGCTCTACCCTTTGGAAACCTCAACACATTTGCAAAGTATCATCAACTATACCTTGCCAAATGGCACTCAAGTTGGTGCTTTATTAATGAACGCCAGCGATAAACTAGACTTTCCAGAATACAAATTGCGATTTATTTGGGAATGCCCAGGCATTCATGATGATTTTGGCGAAGTGGCAGCTAAATCGATCGTTAACTCGATCGCATCTCTAGGGCACGAATTACCGATAGGCGAAAAGTTGCGCGTTGAATTTCAATCATTCTCAGATCGCACCGACCGCCTGAATGAATTAATAGCTCAATTTGAAACGGCATCGCCTCAATCTCAGCCATTAATTGCTGAAGAAATGCTAATTTTACAGAATCTCGACACTAGCGGTCAACGCCGCCCTCACCAAGTATTTTTGATGGGCACTTTTACCCCTAACTTAGGAGCGCGAGAGCAAAAGTTAATCGAGAAAATCATCAAATTCAGTACCCTATGGTATCAAAGGCTGTCAGGTTCGATCGAGGAAGTTCGCCAACAAACGATCGATGCGATTCTCCTAAATGCCTACGAGCAGGGCTTTTTTGAGTGGTCTAATTTATTTAGAGATAAACTTCAACTCAAAGCTACACCCCTATCTGGTGAGGAAGTTTGGCAGCACTGCTGGAAAGAACTTAATCGCTTTAACGATCGTGTAGAAGAACTCGCACCAGAGCCAGCTCCACAAATCATCGAATTCAATCTGCAAAAGGGGACAATCGGCGAAAACGTGCGGACGCGACTGCATCCAACTAGCGTAATGATGCGCTATCCGTCTGCCGTTCCCTCTTCCAACCGCGATCGCATCAAAGTCGATCGTCGATACGTCGGTAGTCTGCTGCTGAAACTTCAACCCAAAGTCTTTGAAGAAGCAGGTAATAAGTCATATCAAGAAGTTCAACTACATTATCTATCGAATTTAATGGCAATCGGCTCGGCTTACGATTATCGAATCGTGCTAGGGCGTGTCATCAATTGAGCCAGATGACAGAAGTGGCAAGATAAATAGCACCCAGAAAGTTGACAGCGCGCTTATCATAACGAGTAGCAATAGCTCGATACTGCTTGAGCTTGGCAAAAAAGTTTTCAATTAGATGTCTAGCTTTATCCAAATCTTTGTCATACTCACGAGGTTTAATTCGATTGCATTTGGGTGGAATCACGGCAGTTTTATCCTGAGATTGCAATAGCTCAATCACACGTTTGTCTGCATCATACCCTTTGTCTGCCAGTATGATGTCAGCAGCCAATTTAGGTAGTAGTAGATCCGCTCCATCTAAGTCACAGGCTTGTCGGGCGTGTCAAATGAAAACTCAATGGATTACCAAGTGCGTCAGTAGTTGCATGAATTTTAGTACTCAAACCTCCTTTACTTCGACCAATTGCTTCGTCGTTTGGCTCCCCCCTTTTTTTGCCCCCGCACTGTGTTGGTGTGCGCGGACAATTGTTGCATCAATCATGGCATATTCATTATCAGCCTCGGCTGCCAAATGTTGAAATACTTGCTCCCATATACCTGTTTTTGCCCATCGACTCAACCTGGTGTGTACCACTCGAAAATCTCCAAATCGAGCGGGTAAGTCTCTCCACGCGCTGCCAGAGCGATATCGATATAGCACTGCTTCGATAAACAATCGATTATCTTTTGCTGTGACACCCACAGAACCATCTCGTCCTGGTAGGATGTCTTTAATTCGCTCCCACTGGTCATCTCGCAGAGCATACCTTCTGGTTGTCATCGCCTTACTACTCTGTTACTTTACCTAAGTTTACCTAATTGATGACACGCCCTAGTTGGGTGCGTTGGGTTTCGCCCTGCTCTACCCAACCTACAGATCCTTGTACTAGTTCCTCAAGTAGAATGGAAATAAATCAAGAGCATAACTTTAGATGCTAGCTACTAACCAGATCGTCTACCCAGACAGCGACGGACAGCCGATGGCAGATAATACCAAGCAATTCCAGTGGATTACTGTCATCAAAACCAACCTAGATTGGTTGTTTCGTGATGATGAGCGGGTATTTGTGGCAGGAGATTTATTGTGGTACCCCGTCGAAGGTAATCCCAAATACCGCGTGGCTCCTGATGTGATGGTAGTCTTTGGTAGACCCAAAGGCGACAGGGGATCTTACAAACAATGGCTAGAAGACGATCTTGCGCCGCAGGTAGTATTTGAAATTCTCTCTCCAGGTAATACTGAAGGCGAAATGGAGCGGAAGTTGCAAATATACGCGCGGTGTGGCGTAGAAGAATACTATATCTACGATCCAGATCGATCGATTCTCAAAGGCTATCAGCACAGTGATGACTTTTTTCTCGATTCTCCAGGGGAGACGATACTCGAACGAATTGAATCGATAAACGATTGGACTAGTCCACGTCTGGGGATTAGTTTTCGGTTAATTGGGGACGATCTCCAGATTACGCATCCCGACGGACGAGTCTTTGAAACTTTCGATAATGTTGCCACAGAACGCGATCTCTTGCTTACCGATAAACAGCAATTGGAGGCTGATAAGCAGCAATTGGAGGCTGATAAGCAGCAATTGGAGAGCGAGAAAAGTAAACGGGATGCCAAGCTGCGAGAATTGGGTATCGATCCAGATACATTGTAAAGATCGATCCGACTGAGGGCATGACATTTCCCGATTTGATACTCAAACCTTATCGCGATCGAGCTTTCCTAAATACTGCTGAAGATAGGGTGAAAATACCTCGTAAATGAGCGTCAATGGTTGTCCGTGGTGCCAGAAGAGATAGTGACGACCCCAAAATGGCCCAGCCTCCCCGAAAGCCTGCGCTAGCACTGGCGAGTCGCCATAATAGATCCCTTGGACATCCCGGTACAATTCCGTGCGAAGCTTGGCTAAACTCGCCCAAATTGGCAAAGATTTATTTTCTAGATACTCATCCACATGTCTGGCTTCCCACCAGGAAGTCGCATAAGCCAGCCTTTGCCCCGATGCAGTTCGCAGCCAGACTTGACGGCGGACTCGCGGCCCTGGAACTGCCTGCAACGAACTGGGGGCACGATCGTCATCCATGCCGATTGCCGACATATCGATTACGTCTACTTCGGTTGGTTCGCCTGTCAATAGTTGCAAGTGTCGCGTCGGCGAACCGTCACCGAGCAATAAAATCTGCCATGCTGGCGGTAGCTGCTGATGTGGCAAACCAGATCGCACCACTTCAGCTCCCCCTTGCCAAATTGGCTGGAGGGCATTCCAGCTTGTCGCGATCGCCCCTTCATTGCCTAGATCGGTCGTAATAATCAAAATCGTCAATAAGTCTTAACACTCTTTACTCATATCATAAACCGATTTAGCGATCTAACAAAGACGATCGAGCCACCCCACCGCAGTCAAATAATCACAGCTAGCAACCCTAGAGATTAGTGGAAATTGCGCCCACCGGACAGGTAGGAATACACTGCTCGCAAACGATACACCGCGATCGGGTAAAGTTGAGCTTGAAAGTCTCGGGTTCGAGATTGAGAGCTTCCGTCGGACATACACCCGTACACAATCCACAATCGACACAGATCTCCTCATCGACATAGATTTCCTTATTTGCTGTCGAAACTTGGATACCTTGCGATCGCATCCAATCGATCGCAGCGTCGAGTTCGTCGATATCTCCAGCTAATTCTACTACTAGTTTCCCAATCTGGTTGGGTGCAACCTGTGCGCGCAGAATATTCGCCGCAATATTAAAGTCTTTTGCCAGCCGATAGGCAACTGGCATCTGAACCACTCGTTTAGGGAATGTAAGAGTAACCCGTTTTTTCACAGTTTCACAATAGCGATCGATCTCATTCTAAGGCGGATGCGGGGGAGACGGGGAGACGGGGAGACGGGGAGTTAACGAACGAATAATTATGCGTTAAATTAGTAACGTCGAATTTTACCTCTTACTTTTTACCTCTTACTTTTTACCTCTTACCTTTTACCCTTTACCCCTTAC
>NZ_JANLWO010000581.1:0-9264 GCF_031364565.1 Chamaesiphon sp. OTE_20_metabat_361 | reverse complement strand
CCGATTTTGAAGGTGGTGTCGTACCGCCCGCGCCAGCACGATCCGTTCGAGATCCTTGCCCTTCCTAATCAAATCGTCCACATCATCGCGGTGGGTAACTCTCACCACATCCTGCTCGATAATCGGCCCAGCATCTAGCTCGGAAGTCACATAATGACCCGTCGCCCCAATAATTTTTACCCCTCGCTCGTAAGCCTTATGATAGGGATTGGCACCGACAAAGGCCGGGAGGAAAGAATGATGGATATTAATAATATTGTGGCTAGGAAAAGCGTCAATGAATTCTGGACTGATAATCTGCATGTATTTAGCTAGAATTACTAGATCGATCTGATATTCTTTGAGTAGTTCTAATTGTCGCTGCTGCTGTTCTTGCTTATTATCTTTGGTAATTGGTAAGTAATGATAATCGATGCCAAATTGTTGCGCGATCGATTCTAGATCGGGATGATTGCTAATAATTAAGGGAATTTCTGCCAAAAATTCGCCCGCCTGCTGTCGCCAAATTAGATCGAGCAGACAGTGATTTTGACGACTTACCCAAATAGCTAAACGTGGAACTGTATCCGAAAATCTAATTTGATAAGTACCATCTAAAGGTTGCGCGATCGCTCCAAAAGCCGGAGCAATTAGTTCGCGGGGGAGATTAAAGCCATCGATTTGCCATTCGATCCGCGTGAGAAATAACCCCGCGTTAAAATCGGTATGATGGTCGGCATGAACGATATTTCCGCCATTAGCATAAATAAAATTGGCAACTTTCGCAACCAATCCTCGGCTATCTGGACAAGAAAATAATAAGGTAGCTGTTGGTTCCATTCTGATGATTAGTTAGTAATTAGAATAGACTTTGACGAGCGAGATCTTATAAGTAAAGATTTATAATGAAAGGCATTCGGTGTTCATACGAGCGAGATTATTACTATTCCTTTTGGGGTTTTACTCGACCTTACTGGGTGGACAATAGCATTTTCACTAGGCGACGTAGATATTTATTGATGGAATCATATCTTAACAGATACCAAACACAATCAATGGATAAAATGGTAAAATTAGATAGACGGCAATAAAATTTACAAAAGAATGTCTCGGAAAGATAGTTTTCATGAATTGGTAAAGCAAGCACTAATCCAAACCGGATGGAAAATTACTGACGACCCACTATACCTGAGTATTGGCAACGTAAACATCCAGATCGATCTAGCAGCCGAGCCATTAATTGGAGCAACAAAAGACGATCGTAAAATTGCCGTTGAAGTCAAAAGTTTTATCAGTGCATCCCAAATTACAGACTTCTATGGTGCATTGGGTCAATATTTGACTTATCAGGTTGCACTCAAACTTCAGGAACCAGACCGCGAGTTGTATTTAGCGGTACCGAAGCCAACTTATGACAATCTGTTTCAAGAAGTCCTCGTTCAGGAGGTTTTCCGATTTTATCCAACCAAAATTATAGTTTATAGCCAGATAACTCAGGAGATTGAATCATGGATAGATTAGATTTATACCGAAAATGCTTAAAGAATTTTCTCAGTGACTACTCTAGTTATGGAAATAAAAATCCAGATATTGAAACTCAGTTAATTTTTGATACTGTTAACGATCGATATCTGCTATTTCGCACGGGATGGGATAACGAGCGACGTATTCATCACTGCATTTTTCACTTTGATATCAAAGGTGATAAAATTTGGATTCAGGAGAATAACACCGATATTGAAGTAGACAAAGAGTTGGAAGAGATGGGTATCTCTAAGAAGGAAATTGTGGTAGGATTTCACCACCCTTCTATGCGCGAATATTCACAATATGCTGTTTCCTAAGTTGTTATACTAGGTCGATCGAACAAAGAATATCATGAAAGCTTTCATAGAAGATTAATTCCCGCTCTGTTGGGTTGACTCCTAATTTGCGTCTTGCTGTTTTATAACCAGCTAAGAAAATAAATAAATCTGATACCGATGAATGACCGATATACATTCCTGGTTTAGTTTTAATCTTTGCTAAAATCTCAAATAGTCCGCTTGTGTATTCCATACTATTTAATCTCGTGATTGAGCAATTGTAAGTCGCTCTCTAGAATTGATTTGGTGCGTTACCCTTCTTCTCCGTTGGAGACGCTATGCGAACGGGATAACACACCCTACGTTGATTTACTCTTCGCTAGATTGTTCGTTCGGTTCTGGTTTCAGGAGTGGGAAAGCGATCGCGTCCCGGATGCTGGCACAATTGCATAAGAGCATCACCAATCGATCGATTCCAATTCCTAAGCCTCCTGTTGGGGGCATCCCATATTCTAGCGCGATGAGGAAGTCTTCATCGATATCGTGAGCTTCGTTGTCGCCTTCGGCTTTACGCGCAGCTTGCAGCTCCAAGCGTTCCCGTTGATCGATAGGATCGGTTAACTCTGAGAAACTATTAGCGAGTTCGCGTCCGACGGCAAATAATTCAAACCGTTCGACGATGCCGGGTTTCGATCGATGGGGTTTGGCAAGGGGGGAGATTTCGGTAGGATAATCCAGGACGAAAGTGGGCTGAATCAGGGTCGTTTCGCACTTTTGCTCGAATACCTCATTCAGGAGTTTTCCAAGTGTTTTAACGTCAGCACAGCCGCCGATCCCGGCAGTTTTGACGGCTGCTTGGGCTGTCTCTAATGAGTCAAAACTACTAAAGTCCAAACCAGTCACTTCTTTGACGATCTCGTGCATCGTCACTCGCCGCCAAGGGGCAGCCAGACTAATCGCTGTCCCCTGATAGTCTATCTCCAGCGTTCCCAGTACTGACTGAGCGACGGTAGTAATCATCCCTTCAGTGAGTGCCATCATCCCCTCGTAGTCAGCGTAGGCTTGATATACCTCGATGCTGGTAAATTCGGGATTATGACGCGTAGACACGCCCTCGTTGCGGAAAATCCGCCCTAATTCAAATACCTTCTCAAAGCCGCCGACAATCAACCGTTTGAGGTGTAGTTCGGTGGCAATCCGCAGGTACAGCGGCATCTCCAGAGTGTTGTGGTAGGTATTAAACGGACGTGCATCTGCACCACCAGCTTCCGACTGCAAGACAGGAGTTTCGATCTCGATGAAGTCTAAATTTTCGAGATAGCGACGAATACCGGAAGTAATCAGCGCGCGTTTTCTAAAGGTGTCGCGAACTTCTGGATTGACAATCAGATCTACATAGCGTTGGCGATAGCGTTTGGCGACATCAGTTAAGCCGTGCCATTTGTCTGGTAACGGTAATAAAGATTTTGTCAACATCACATACTCGTTGACAAGGATCGATAATTCGCCTTTTTCCGTCCGTTTGATCGTGCCTTTGACGCCGATAATATCGCCAACGTCAGTTAATTGTTTGAGATGGCTAAATGCGTCGGGGACTGTTGACATCCCTGCTTCAATTTGCTGCTTATTGAGATAAAGCTGAATCGCACCCGTCTCGTCTTGAATGCTAAAAAATGCTAATTTGCCCATCACGCGCCGAGCTAAAATGCGTCCAGCGATCGAAACTGGGAGATCTACTTCTTCACCGCTAGCCAGATCTGCGTATTTGAGCTGAAGTGCAGCAGCTTGGTGGGTAGATTCCCAGTTGTAGGCGTAGGGATTCATCCCTAGCTCTCGGAGTTTGTCGGCTTTAACCAGGCGGGTCGCCCGAATTTCGGCTAGTGTCGAATGTGGTTCTGGCTGTTCTGGCGACTGCTGCTTGGACATATGTAGAATCGATACTTAGGCTGGATTCTCTATTCTACGTCAAGCTCGATCGAACTTCACTGCCTTAGTTCGCTATCCCCTATCCTCTATCCCTTAATTAGCAATATTCACTAATGTCTTCGCCGCATTCGTCGGCTAGATAACACATTGCTTTGAATCGGAGCATCACAACTTCCTCATAGAGGGGGTTGAGTTTGCACATCGGCGGAATGTGTAAGAGGGTGCGTCCAAATAAATTGAGATCGCGCTCGAATGGACATTGAGAAGGGATCAGTTTACAAAGTTTGTGGGCTAACCGGGGATTGGAAATTTTGAGATTGTCCAACCAATTACGCAGTGGTTTGAGGGGGTCGAATTTCGGTAACTGTAGCGAATCGATAGTTGCCTGTGGCATTATTCTAGTTGCCAGCAAACGAGCTAGCGTTGATAGATTAGAACCCATAATATGAGATGTATTAATGGTATCGAGGAGATAACTATTCATGACGTAGCTCCTGAATGGAATGTTCATCTAGAGATAAACTACAGCCACTCGCGAACTATTTCCGGAAAGAACGATCGGACTTAATATTTTCGGTCATCGGCCTCAATGTACCTACCGATCGGTAGGTAGAGGTTTACTTACTATCAGCATCATGTCTTAGTTGGGACTGCGCTGACAACGGTAAATCTACTGAACCATCATAGCGTATTTATTTTCATTACCGTATATTTTTAGGCAGGTTTTTTGGTAGCGATCGATACATTTTTTGTCTTAGAATTTACCAATTATTAAAAAATAACGATCCCCAATTAGTTTACCTCCAAACTTGGATGTTTCATCCGGTGTATTATCTCTTTGGGAATATTTTTATCGCGATTTCATAGCCAATGTTGGCATAGCATCTTTGTGCATCATTTGCCCACGATCGACGAGCGGGTCGCACAAAACTTAAACTTATGCGTCAAAAGCATTAGTAATATAATCGAGCAAGAATAGGCACTCGCCACTCTCCAGGTCGATCGTGCTATGCAGTGGCGTGCCGACGTTGGCGCAGCCTCCCGGAACGGGAATCGCGCGGTTTGACGGCTGATGGCGAACGATCGCGACATCAAAGCGACAGGGATAGTCAGCTAGCTGGGGATGCTTGACTAAATAGAGCTGCGCGGTGTTGATGATTTTGGCTTGTTTCTGGGGTGTGATGGCAAGTAATCCATCCGCATCTAGGTTCGATCGAGTCCGGGTTTTGACTTCAATAAATAGTAAGGTATCAGCCTCGATCGCAATTAAGTCGATTTCGCCGCGTTTCCACCGCCAGCGCCGCTCCAAAACTTTGCCACCACGGGAGAGCAGCCATTGAGCGGCAACTTCTTCGCCGAGTTTGCCAGTATTCATAGGGGATGGGGAGACTGGGAGACGGGGGGACTGGGGGACTGGGGGACTGGGGGACTGGGAGCTAGGGAAGTCGTAATTACCTCTTACCTCTTACCTTTTACCTCTTACCCATATCCACTATCCCCTATCCCCTATCTCAACCGAGTGCTAGTTGAGAGTAGAATATTAGTCAATAACTCAAACAGTTTACTCTGAAAGTTGAATTATCTTGCCATCTGTAATCCGAATCTCGAAAGTTGGTGCGCGGCGCGGATCGAGAGCTTGTACGCGCCGCAGATAGGAGAGGTACGCTACATCGCCTCACCACCGAGTATCTGTCCCGTGAAATTGGATAGTCTGGCAAATATCCTAGTGCGGGATTTACCGAGCTACGCCAATCGACTGATTCAACAACGTCGTCGCCGCACCGATAAACTTTACAGTAATCTCGTTACCGCCAGCGTCCCCGAACTTCAGCCAATTTCGATCGTCAGTCGCGAGTATCCGCCGCAATTTCCCCAGGCTGCGCCCAGTCAAGTATTTATCACTACCCTCGAAACTCAATATACAGGCAATCGATCGGCTCAGTTGCAGCAGTTTCACTGGTTATTTCTATCCCAAACCAGGCAAGGGTGGCGATTGGCAAATATCTATACGCGGACTGGGGGTTTTCCGCTAGCGGATAATCTCATCACACCTCCGATCGAAAGTAGCAAAACGATCGTCGGTGAAGCAATTGCAATCTGGCTCAATGACTGCTATCTGGGTAAGATTAGAAGCTGATAAGTTTACTGGTTGCAGCTAGACTCATCGATCGAAATCCCACATTCGGCACTTCATAAAATCGCTGCCTAAAAAGCCTTGTTTTTCGCATCTGGTAGGGTGTGTTATCCCGCCAGGGTAACGCACCGCCCAGGCTCGATCTGGTGCTCCAAACACGCCCTACGCAAGCGAAAAATTGAAGTGCGGAATGTGGGCAAAATAATCGTTACTCAATTCCAAACTTAACCGATACCACTGCGGTAATATCTTTGTCGATCGAGCTGGTATCATAGCGACCTTCTCCACTCACCGCAGTTGAGTAACGGGGGGTAATTTGGAAGACGCCAGTATCGGCACTCCGCACGCCACCGACGCGATTGCCTGTACTTTTGGCGATCGATTCGGCTCTAGCTTTGGCATCTTTGGTAGCTTCGGCGATCATCTCGATTCGCAGCTTACTTAAGTCGTTGTAGAGATATTCTGGTGGCTCGGAAGTGAGGGTAATCCCTTCATTGATAAGTTCGGTAATTTGCTGGGATAATTTCGAGTAACGATCGACTTGACTCGATCGAATCTCTAGTCTTTGAGTGAGTCTATAGGCGGAGGTTTTACCAGTTTCCTTACCATCGATCAGTTCGGGAAGTGCGGATGTTTGGAGCGAATCGAGTGAAATTTCCGATTCGGGTACTTTGGCATCTTTGAGATAACGTTGAACTCTAGCGATCTGCGTTTTGAGTTCTTGATAAGCTGCCTGAGTTGTCGGTTGCTGGCTGGAAACCGCTACCCTCCACACAATATAATCGGATTTAATCGGGCGTTTAGCAGAACCAGTAATCAGCAGGGCATCATCGACGCGTTTCATATTCCGAATTGCTCCCGCCCAGAGAAAAGAGCTAGCAACTAGCGAAGCAGACAATAAAGTTAATCCAGCAAACAGTTGGGGAAACCGATACCGAAATCCAGTGCTTTCCATCGATCGAGACTCACACAAAAAATAATTTGTTTCGGCATGATGACAAGTCACCAGCCTCAACATTAACTACCAAGGCTCGATCGGTGATTCCTGAAAGCCTCCGATTGAAATCGGGGCTGATGATGCAAAGTCCGCCTACGCGGACTGAATCTTTTAGTCCGCGTAGGCGGACTTTGCATTCCCAGCGGCGGTTTCTAACCGCTGAGGTTACGAGGTAGCGACCTAGGTTAATTGAGATGATTATCTAAATCTAAGAGTACGACTTGCTCGATCGGTCGATCGACGACTAGCCGCTGGGCGACACCCCCAGGAATGATGCCGTATACCGCACTACCATTGCTGTAGACGATTTGACCCTCTGCGCCGATATCAAAAGCGAGTACACCATGTCCGATGACTTTTGGCTCGCGATGCGGAAATTGCTCGATCAACTCCCACGAACGGGGGACTAGGGACGGCGAATCAGCATCGCCAAATCGGCTGTTGCGCTCCATTTCCGTGGCGACATCGACTAAGCGCCCCAAAACTACCATCTGGTGGCGATTGACATGTGGGGATGGGGAGGCTGAGAGGAGCGACTTGCCAGTATGACTGCGGGTAAAGATATTCAACCAGGCAAATACTGCGGATACCAACCGCGCCGGGATTGACAGGAAATCTTTGAGGATCTGCGAAAACCGCACGCGTTGGCGCAGGGAGCGGTAGGGACGGCGAATATAGTATAAAGTACCATCCGCAGTCATTTGCGGGCTGAGGAGGTCGTATTTGGGGTCGCTGGCGAGGGTAATTACTTCCTGCCGATCGAGATCCAATTGCTCGATCGTCGAATGCTTTTGCTCGATAATCTGTCCTGTACCATCGCGTCCGATTCCCGCTGATTGAAAGACGATCGCCCGCCGAAAACCCGGAATCCATTTGGGAGCTAGATCGATCGAGTCGCCTTCGGTTGCTAGTGCTAGATGTACGGCATTGACTGGCATCGTGGCGATATTGGCGGTACCATCTTTAGCGATCGCCGCACAGGCAATCAACTGATACTCGGGGTGAAAATCTACCCGATCGACTTTGAAATCGGCACTGTGAAATAATCTTTTTTCGCGAGTTTGGGGGCGTAGTTCGGGTTTAGCGGCTCCACCAATCTGGACGGCAGGGGCAAATCGTTCGAGCGTAAAGATCCCACCAACTTCCCCCGCTTCGAGAGTATATAGTAAGCGATCGGCACTAGTCGGACAAACACCTTGCACGGCGATCGGCACATTAGCGCGATCCTGTTGGCGATCTTGCCCCATCCCTGCTGGTAAAAAACTCGGTGTCACGTTCTTTTGCTTCCAACTATTACGTCGCTGCATCTGAGCTTCTCGCTGTTGAACGGCTTGTCCAAACTCACTAATGATGGTCTGGACACTGGCCTGACCCAATTTAAGGTAGAGTCTACCTCCAGATAGGTATGCAAAATTAAAACTCATGTGACAGTCTTCAGTAAGCGTTAGCTGGTGGGCATTTCAGGTATGGCATTATCCTTGCTGTACCTACTCTACTGTTCCCCAACCAGAGTCGATAAAGCTCATCTCGATAAAAATTGATTAACTCACATCTTGCACCAGTACATGGCAACTGATAAAAATAGCCATAAAACTTACTGCTAAGTACTAAAACTATCCACTATCCACTAGTAACTATGTTTTGATGCAAGATGTGAGTTAAATTATGTTGGCATGGGGAGAATCGATCGCTAGAGCAGGTATTCCTGCTAGATCGAGAATCTGGGGAATTAAGTCTTCGCGCTTAACTGCCATCAGATGTACGCCTTGACAGAGTTGGCTCGCCATTTGTACCTGCTCGGCGGCAATTTTTATCCCTTCTTGCAACGGTTGTGACGATCGAGCCAATCGATCGATAATGTGCTGGGGGATCTCTACGCCGGGGACATTTCGATTGATAAATTCGGCATTTTTGGCAGACTTGAGCAGAAAAATACCTGCCAGCACGGGCTTTTGATAACCATTGGCAATTTGGTACATGAATTTCTCCAGCAGATCGAAATCAGAAATAAGCTGACTTTGGAAAAACTGCGCGCCAGCGGCGATTTTTTGCTCGAATCGTCGCTCTAAACCCGATTTACTTTTGCACTGGGGATCTACTGCCGCACCGACGAATAAGTCCACAGCCCCGTCTGGCAGGGGCTTGTCGTTGCCATCGAGACCGCGATTGAGGTTGCCGACGATCTTCAGAAGTCGGACGGCTTCTAGGTCGAATACGGCCTTGGCATCGGGATAGTCCCCCGCCTTAATCGGGTCGCCCGTCAACGCTAAAATATTCTGGATGCCCAAGGCATGAGCGCCGAGTAAATCGCCCTGAAGTCCAATCCGATTGCGATCGCGACAGGCAAATTGACACACGGGTTCGATCCCATGCCGCAGCAAAATTAATGATGCCGCAAATGGCGACATCCGCATCACCGCGCG
>NZ_JANLWO010000564.1:0-5471 GCF_031364565.1 Chamaesiphon sp. OTE_20_metabat_361 | reverse complement strand
GGTGGCGACGGGGGTAGTACTAGCGACGGGAGGTGCTGCTGGAGCAGTGCCAGCCGGAGCGGGGGTAGCCGCTGCTGGTGTTGTACCTGGTTTCGGGCTGGCTTCTGGATTGGGGGGAGTAGAGACTTTGGCGATTAGACCACCACTAGGTGGTGCGGGTGCGGCGGCTGGGGCTACTGGTGCTGGCACACCTTTGACTTCAGACTGGACGACACTGGCGATTTGGACACCTTGAGGAATGCTTTCGCGCAAGTCTTGTAACATGGCAGACCAAGGTTGCACCTGATTGAAAACGCTAGCTAGCGATTGGGTGCGATCGGTAATTTGAGTGAGTTGTCCGTTGAGTTCTGCCAGTCGGGCATCTTGAACTTTGAGACTGCCTAACTTTTGGTCTAAGTCTTTTTGTTTAGCTTCAAGTTGAGTCGCTTGCTGACCGAGGAATAGCCAGCCACCTCCAGTTGCCAGGAGACTCAAAGCGGCGACCCCGATGCCGACAAATAAGGGTACCTTGCCATATTTGGCAGTAGGCGTAATGTTGGTATTGGTAATGAATTCGCTCTGTTGCCCTGTCGGGTCGCCAGTGCGTTCGCGCAGTAAATTAATATCGATACTATACATTTTTTCAAACCTCGCGCATTCCTAATCCCAGGACTACACCGAGTCCAGGGCGTTGACCGATCGGAATATCCATCTCAGGCTCCAAACCCAATCCACCGATCGGATCGACTTGGGTAGTGGGAATACTCAATCTTTGAGTGAAAAATAGGTCGAGTTGTCCGATTCCGCCACCAGGCCCAGCTAGCAGTAATTGTTCGAGCTTGAGTTCTTGCCCGTTGTGGCTCATATAAAACTCGATGCTGCGGCGGACTTCATCGGCTAGTTCGGTGAGAATTCGCATCATGGCTGCCATCCCAGGATTGATACTCGTCATGGCTTGGCTGCGATCGTCCATGCTGCTGACTGGGACATCGGGAATGGTGATATCGAGCAGTGCATCCGAATTTCTACTCAGAGGGAGATTCATGGCTGTACTGAGCGCTTCTTGCAATTGAAAAGTCCCAATCGGCACGGTGCGATTGAATTGGGGAATGCCATTGACCACGATCGCGATTTCGGTACAGTCAAATTCGATATCGATCAGCACTACCGCTTCTTGAGGGGCAAATTGACGCAGTTGTTCTTTGATCGTTCTGAGTACTGCAAAGCTGCTAATTTCCAGAACTTTGACTGACAATCCAGCATATTGAAAGGTTTCGATATAACTATCAGTGACTTCTTTGCGGGTGGCTGCCAGCATCACTTGAACTTTATCCAACCCATCGTCATCCGTGACTAAATCGAGTTTTTGGTAGTCGATATCGACTTCTTCGCGAGGATATGGTAAATATAATGCTGCTTCGTGGTTGAGAATCAGATCGCGAACTTCCCGATCGTTTAATTCAGCGGGTAAGGGAATCAATCTAATTACCGACTCTCGCATTGGCACGGAGGTGCTAACGTGAGTTGCTTTGATTTTGTTGTCGGCTAATGTCGTTCGGATCAACTCACCTAACTCTTGAGGATTGATAATTCGCCCTTCCTCAAAAATTCCTTCGGGAACTTCCGCGAAACAGAGTTGTTTGAGAGTCAGAACTGCACCTTTTTTCTGGAGTTGGGCAATATTGATCCGTTCGGATCCAAGTTCGATCGCCACTCCACTGCCTCGCTGAGGAAATAGATTTTTTAATCGATTAAGCATATATTTTTTTTACTCATAGCCTGGAATACGCCACTAGGAAGAAGTAGCCAAGACGGGGGATAATGTACGCTGGAACTGGGTAGAAAAGTTCCGGAAAAAACTGTGTTAGCGCTCCTCGATCGAGTTTCGATCCGAAGTATGTAAACATTCAATTACTCTCCTACTTAAATTACCCGCAACTACCCATCACAATTAACATTGCCAAGAGTTTTTTTGAAATTTAATCGATCGAGCCAGCGAATTTGGGGCTGACAAGGGGGATCTGCCGTTCGATTCTCCAGGGAGACGCTACGCGAACGAGTCCGGTTTCTTCAGTCTAGAAGCCATGTTGCCGGATCTCGCGATCGCTCGATCGGCTCGAACCGTTAGTAGACCTCTTATTCCCTACCCCCTATCCCCTATCCCCTAACTCTTGCCTACTTTGTTGTATCGATTGTCACAGGCACAGATTCGGGAACTCGACTATGATGTAAAGGCTCGAACTTCAAAGATCTGATTACCCTGTCAGACTTCAGAGCAGTTTGTCCTCGCGCACTTTAAGAGTTTATGACTACTAATATGTCAGGATCGTCATCGTCGTCACGTACGGCAGTTTCACCATCGTTATTGGTTAGTATCGTTGCTGCCCCTTGGTTGAGTGCGATCGTCAGCGTTCGAGCTGCTGGTAGTTTTCTCGAACAGTTGGGAATAGCCAGTGAAGAAATGTTTCGGGGCGATCGATTGCCCGTGTTACATTTTGCCGATACCGATGGCGAAGGGCTAGATTCTGGCTCGACCGATCCAGCCTCTGACCTCTATTGATGAGGCGCGATCGTTGGTTCTAGGCAGTTTATTTAGCAGTGGCAGCAGTGTGACAAATACCGCAGGTAAGTCCGATCGTGTAGCACTCTTAGAGTCTGGGCTAGATATTGTCTTCTCCAAATGTTTGATACAATGGGAGCGACTTTGCCCAGCAAGCAAGATCGCCAGCAGTCTATAGTTCGCAATGCTAGTGCGAAGCCAAAAATTTTCATCGTGAGGTCAACTGCCGTCGCCATGCCATTGGAGTGGGGCTAGCAGCATTGCCTTGGGTAGTTTTTTCACCCCACGTCCATCCCGCGAGCAATTGTTATATGCATCCGCTAACTCACATCTCGGCACCAGAATTGCTAGTCTCTACTCCATCCAACTTGTCCCTGAACCATCGACTCAAAGTCATTGAAGACTTGTGGGAGCGAGTACTGCGAGATGCTTGCGGTCAAGAACTAGTCACTCTGCTCAAACAATTGCGGGAGATGTGTGCGTCGGATGGCAGTACCTCCGAGCCATTGTCTTCAGAAGTTCACCAAACGATCGAAAAGCTCGATCTCAAAGATGCGATCCGCGCTGCTCGCGCTTTCGCGCTGTATTTTCAACTGATTAATATTGTCGAGCAACATTACGAACAGTGCGAACAAAAATTAGCACTGAAATTATCACTTCAGTATTCAGTCCCTCTCCCAAATCCCGGCACCCATCATCATCCTGAAAATGTGCCGCCGTTAGGTGCTGGACTGCTCGAAAAAAATTGGCAAGCTTCCACCATCGCGCCAAAAGAACGCGGGACATTTACGGCGCTATTTCCCATGCTCAAAGCAGCCGGAGTACCACCTCAACAGGTACAGCGCCTCTTTGATGAGTTGGATATCGGCTTGGTATTTACCGCGCATCCTACCGAAATCGTCCGCCATACAATTCGGGACAAGCAGCGCCGAGTGGCTAAAATCCTCGAACAACTCGATCGTGCAGAGGAAGAAATGGCGCGGTTGGGCATTGAATCTTCATGGGAGGTTGCCGAACTCGAAGGGCAACTACTAGAAGAAATTTTGCTGTGGTGGCGAACTGATGAGCTGCATCAATTCAAACCGACAGTTTTAGATGAAGTAGACTATACGCTCCACTACTTTGAAGAGGTGTTATTCGATGCGATTCCCCAACTATCCCAACGCTTAAATCTCGCGCTCAAACAGTCTTTTCCCCATCTCAATCCCCCCAGCAATCGGTTTTGTCGGTTTGGATCGTGGGTAGGCTCAGATCGGGATGGCAATCCTTCGGTAACGCCCAAAATTACCTGGCAAACCGCCTGTTATCAGCGGGGAATCGTCCTCAAAAAGTATATTAAATGCGTGCGGGGATTGACTAACTCTCTGAGCCTATCGCTGCATTGGAGTAATGTCTTACCCGAATTATTGGAATCGCTCGAACAAGATAAAGCGCACTTCCCAGAAATCTATGATGAGTTGTCAATTCGCTATCGTCAGGAGCCGTATCGACTCAAACTGACTTATATGATCGAGCGACTCGCCAATACCTTAGATCGATCGCGACAAGTATCAGATTGGGACAGTTTACAGTTTCCCCAAACCGATCTCAATCCCTATACCTGCTATCACTCTGGGGCAGATTTTCTCAAAGAGTTGGGCTTAATCCGTCAGAGCTTACAGCAAACCGGATTAACTTGTCAGGCGCTAGAAACGCTGATTTGTCAGGTGGAAATTTATGGCTTTAATCTCGCGCAACTAGATATCCGCCAAGAGAGTAGTCGTCATGCCGATACGATCGCCGAAATTGCCGAGTATCTTCAAGTTTTGCCCCAATCCTACCACGATCTCTCGGAAGCCGATCGAGTCGAGTGGCTAGTGCGCGAACTCCAAACCCGGCGTCCGTTAATCCCAGGCGAACTCCCTTTCTCGCCCAAAGCCGTCGAAACCGTCGAAACTTTTCGGATGCTGCGCCGACTCCATCTAGAATTTGGCCCCGAAATCAGTCAAACTTATGTAATTAGCATGAATCGAGATGTCAGCGACATTCTCGAAGTGATGCTGCTGGCTAAGGAGGCAGGTTTATACGATCCTGCAACTGGGATTACCAGCCTGCAAGTAGTACCATTATTTGAAACCGTCGAGGATCTCAAAAAAGCCCCCCGCGTAATGCAGTCGCTGTTTGAGTTGCCCCTCTATCGAGCGGCGTTAACCGGTGGTTATCACCCCAGTCCCGAGACAGCGATTCCCGGACTAGTCCCCGATCTCCAAGAGGTGATGCTGGGGTACTCCGATAGTAATAAAGATGCTGGCTTCCTCAGTAGTAACTGGGAAATCCACAAAGCGCAAAAATCGCTCCAGTCGATCGCCGAGCAATTCGCCGTGAAGCTGCGGATTTTCCACGGACGCGGGGGCAGCGTCGGCAGAGGCGGCGGGCCGTCTCACGAGGCGATTTTAGCCCAACCAGGACAAAGTATCAACGGTCGGATCAAGATTACCGAGCAGGGAGAAGTCCTTGCTTCTAAATATTCGCTCCCTGAGTTGGCACTCTATAACTTAGAGCAAGTCGCTAGCGCAGTCATTAAAACTAGCTTGATGTCTGGCGGAATCGACGATATCGAGCCGTGGAATGAAGTGATGGAAGATCTTGCCGATCGATCGCGCCGCCATTATCGCGGGCTGATTTATGATTGTCCAGATTTAGTCAACTTCTTTCATCAGGTGACACCGATCGATGAAATCAGTCATCTCCAGATTAGTTCCCGTCCCGCACGGCGCGGTGGCAAACGCGATCTCGCCAGTCTCAGAGCGATTCCGTGGGTATTTAGCTGGACGCAAAGCCGCTTTTTACTCCCCTCTTGGTATGGTGTTGGTTCGGCACTCCAAGAATTTGTCGCGGAAGCACCGACAGAAAACTTTGAATTGCTCCAAGGTTTTTACCGTAAATGGCCATT
>NZ_JANLWO010000515.1:0-4998 GCF_031364565.1 Chamaesiphon sp. OTE_20_metabat_361 | reverse complement strand
GCCGAAATTGGCACGATGAAAGTTAGCGAACAAATCGACGCGCTGTATATTCTCAAAACAGATCCCGTCGATTATTTGGTGATTCCGCGCTTGGTGGCGTGCTGTATTATGTTGCCATTACTAACGATTTTATCGATCGTCACGGGGATGATTGGTGGCTTGCTGGTTGCTACAAGTATTTTTGGATTGCCAACCCAAGTGTTTCTAGATTCCGCTCGCAATTTTTTAAATGGTTGGGATCTTTGTAGCGCACCGATTAAAGCCGTTTGTTTCGGGGCGTTAATTGCGATTATCGGTTGTAGTTGGGGTTTGACAACTACAGGTGGTGCTAAAGGGGTCGGGCAATCGACGACAACTGCGGTTGTCACTTCGCTACTGGCGATTTTTATCTCCAATTTTTTCTTGTCTTGGGTGATGTTCCAAGGTGCGGGTAATGCTGTTAAATCTCTCTAGTAGTCTACGGCGTGAATCTAGTTAAGAGATGGGAGATAGAAGATAGTAACTGAATTTATGCTGCCAACTAAGCTAAGCGGAGTAAGATGCCGATCGTCCGATTTGCCTGAGCTTGATAGCTGCCCCCAAATAAATTGTAGTGATTGAGAATGTGATAGAGGTTGTACAAGTTTTTGCGCTGTGAGTAGCCAGGATCGAGCGGATAAATCTCGTCGTAGCCTTGGTGAAAAGCGGCAGGAAAGCCCCCAAAGAGTTCGGTAAGGGCTAAATCGACCTCGCGATCGCCCCAATGGGTTGCCGGGTCGAATATGACTGGAGTGCCAGTAGTCGTAAAGCTGGTATTGCCACTCCAGAGGTCGCCATGTACTAATGCTGGCGGCGGTTGGTAATCGGCTAGCAGTCGAGGAATCGCAGTTAGTAAGGCAGTCGCTTGGGGAAAATTACCCCCGTTTTGCCAAGCGAGTTGGAGCTGATAGCCAATCCGGTTGTTAGTAAAAAATGTCGCCCAATCGCTGTTCCAAGTATTAATCTGAGGTGTCGAACCGATCGTATTATCGATCTGCCAGCCGAATTGCTGGCGATTGGATCGATATTGATGCAGCCGTGCCAAATTGCGCCCCATTTCACACCAAGATCGATTCTCCTTCGGAGAGGCTCCGCCAACGGCGGCGTTGGTGACTAGATCTAGATATTCCATCACTAAATAACTATGTTCGCCCACCGTACCCCAGCAAATAGGCACGGGGACGCGGATCGTGGCTGTAGCAGCGATTTCTGATAACCCAGTCGCTTCCGCCACAAACATCTCGATTAAGGCTGCGCGATTGAGTTTGAGCAGATAGCGATCGCGAGTTTGGTGACTACTAATTAGATAAACTTGATTGATACAACCACCACTGAGGGACTGACGATCGCCAATCTCGAAACTATTGCCAGTGGCTCGGGTAATATGTGCGCCAATTTCTTGCCACATCTAGATCTATCCTGACTGAGTACTACCTCATGATTTTAGCTAACCTCGTTGGCGGAGCCTCTACTTTGGAGAATCGCGTAAACTATCGATAAATTCGATCGCTTTACCCGTCCAAATCTGCATATTGCGAGCAAATCTTTGTGCTTTGGCAGGGATTGTATTTGTAAAAGCGCGAATTTTGACCTTGGCTGCCTCGATTAACTCGATCGTTTGCGTTTGCCAAGTTTTTTCACCAGCCGCAATAACTGTTGATGGGGGCGCAGTCGGAGGTGCGACTGGTGCGGGGAGTTGCGGTTGAGTCGCGACAGGCGGTGCTGGGATCGTGGTGGGTGCTGGTGCTGGCTGGACGGGGATTTGGGGTGGCACGATCGCGATCGCTTTAGGTGCGCTCGTCGGTGTCGGCTGGATAGCGGGGACGGGTATGACTACCGGAGCGATGGGATTGGGTGCTGTTTTTGCTACCGCTGGGGCTGGTTTTTGGCTGGGAGCAGGGGGGACTGGTACTGGTACGGGAACGATGACGATCGGCGCGGGGATTGGCGATGGGGCGATCGTGGCAGTCGGTTTAGGCTGTGGCGATGGCGAGATCGAACGATCGATCTCTGGCTGTGCTGGATTTGGCGCTGGGTTGGGTGCTTTGACGAGCGGTACTGGTAGCGGATTAGTTGGCTCGATCGTGGGGGTGGGGCTGGGCTTTGGCAGTGGCGGTGCGATCGCGATTGGCTGGGGTAGTAAGGGTGCTGGAGTGCTATTTGGTACGGGCGAGACTCCCCTGGGAGAATTCGCTAACGTAGATGTTGGTATCGATGTAGAGTTAGGATTTACCAAGCCTTGCGCCAATTCTGGGCTGAGTTCGCCCCGAATCAGTTGCGCCAAGGAATCTTTCGTCCGAGGGTCATAGGTGACAAGCCCCACGGTATCGTTATAAACATTCGGTAACGGATTACCGCGATCGTCTACCAACTCCAATCTCACCCAATTCTTGCCTTCCTTAAAGCCCTGAAGATATACTGGTGCCCAGCGATCGAGGATAAATCTTTGGTCGTTGATAGTGACTCGCACTCGCCAATCGGGTAAATCCCGACTGCCCGGTGAGACTGGATGAGAGGGCGCATTTGTTAGATAATAATCCAGCATAATCGGTTCGGCACTATAAGTACCTGCCGGACGACTGTAAGTAAGTAACGGTTGCTGGGGATCGGGATTATTTTCCGCAGTTTTAGTCAAAACATGAAACGTGACGCGATCGAAAGCAGCTTCATTTTTAAAACTCTCATGCCACGGACGCGATGCAAATACACGCAAACTATGGGTTCCAGGCGTTAGATTTTTAAAAACCAAGGGTTGACTCAGATCGTATACACCTTGATAAGTCTGCTTGTCTAAAATTACATGGAGATGATTGCCCAGACCTAACTGTGGCTGCTTAAATAAGGGTAAATCCGTGACTTTAAATTTGACCGTGACTCGATCGTCTGACAAGATTTCGTCGGACTGCGGGCTGAGAATCTCTACTTGTGGCTGATATTTTTCTAGGCTGGGGGCTAGTTGTAAGATACTCATCGGCGTATTCACTTCCGCTAACGGCCCATCCGTAACACTCATAGCCGAACTACTCATCGCTGCCGAATCATTATTTGCAGCCGGAGATCGTTCGCAACTGGCGATCCCCAGCGTCAGCATCAGGACGAGGCACGATCCTACCAATCGAGAAACTAATTTCCACTTCAGATTCGCTCTTAACACCCGCACCTCTGCTTTCCCAAATTACTTTTGCCATGCCTATCTTACTAGGATTGGTGAGTTTTTCACCGATCCCGCCCTAGCCCTATCCACTAGCCATTAACTGCCTTTTAGCTAGTTTGCTATGAAATCGATCTTGAGGTCGCCAATTTCGGCATTCGCGAGATTGTTACTTTTCGTAAACTTTAGCTGAGAAATTATTCGGGTACCGATCTTAATTTTTCAATCTTTTCCCATCCCAGCAGCCAAGTCTAGCAACTTTTCTCGTTATTAACGTTTATGTATATATGTAACAAAACTATCGCTATTAAATCTCGATGCGTTAATAAAGTCGCAACTCCCGCTCTATTTAAAAATAGTTCCAACCTTTAACTAGAGCCTATTTTCAGTAATTATTAAGTTTGTTTAAAATAAATCTATTAGGCTTGACTTTTCAACCAACCCAAAGCAATCGAAATCGATATAAGCAACTTGGGGAGCGACTTTGAATTATTGTTAACGAATGGTGAATATCGATCGTTCCAGAACCTATAATTCATCAACAGAGGTACCGACCGAGCGAACTTGTTTCGTTCGTGCGAGTACGGCTCGTGAGTGGAAACTTCTTTGGAAGCAACCCGATCGAGCATGGTTTTTGGCTCCGTTTAACTAAAAAAATGCGCACTTACAGTTGGGTATCACCTCGTTCCTTGTCTAGAGAGGAGAATCCTCATGACAATTAGTCCGCCAGAGCGGGAAGCAAAAGTTAAGGTCATCGTTGACAAAGATCCAGTGCCTACTTCTTTCGAGAAGTGGGGTAAACCGGGGCATTTCGATCGAACCTTAGCGAAAGGACCAAAAACCACTACGTGGATTTGGAATCTTCATGCCAACGCACATGATTTCGACAGTCACACCAGTGACCTAGAAGACGTTTCACGCAAAATTTTCAGTGCTCACTTCGGACATCTTGCCATCATATTTATATGGTTGAGCGGGATGTATTTCCACGGTGCCCGTTTCTCCAATTATGAAGCGTGGCTAACCAACCCTACTGGAATTAAACCCAGTGCCCAAGTCGTCTGGTCGGTTGTCGGTCAAGACATCCTCAACGCCGACGTTGGTGGCGGTTTTCATGGGATTCAAATCACCTCTGGTTTGTTCCAATTATGGAGATCGTCGGGGTACACCAACTCCACCCAGCTTTATGCTACTGCGATTGGCGGTCTCGTCATGGCTGGTTTGATGCTGTTTGCTGGTTGGTTCCACTACCACAAACGCGCTCCAAAATTGGAGTGGTTCCAGAATGTAGAGTCGATGATGAACCACCATCTGGCTGGTTTACTGGGATTAGGTTGTCTGTCTTGGGCAGGGCACCAGATTCACGTCTCTCTACCCATAAATAAATTACTAGATTCTGGTGTCGCACCAAAAGATATTCCCTTACCACATGAGTTCTTGGATCCTACCAAGATGGCCGAACTATATCCTAGTTTTGCCAAGGGTTTGACCCCGTTCTTTACTTTGAACTGGGCTGAATATGCAGACTTCCTCACCTTCAAAGGCGGTCTCAACCCTACCACTGGCGGTCTATGGTTGTCCGATACGGCTCACCATCATTTAGCCTTGGCTGTACTCTTCATCGTTGCTGGTCACATGTACCGCACGAACTGGGGCATCGGTCACAGTATGAAAGAAATTTTAGAAAATCATAAAGGGCCATTTACTGGCGAAGGTCATAAAGGTCTATATGAAATTCTCACCACATCTTGGCACGCTCAGTTAGCAATTAACTTAGCAATGTTAGGTTCGGTCAGCATCATCGTGGCACAACACATGTATGCAATGCC
>NZ_JANLWO010000511.1:0-3276 GCF_031364565.1 Chamaesiphon sp. OTE_20_metabat_361 | reverse complement strand
AAATTAGCTAATAGTGAAGCGCGAGGAGTGGTGGATGCGATCGTGTCTGAGGTGCTGAGTGAGTATTTCGCCGCTCGTCCCGATGTTGCGGATGCCATTGTCGAAAGAGCGATTAAAGCTGCTGATGTCGATCGAATTAGGAAGAGGGAGCGGGATTTATTACGTCGTAAATCTCAAGAAAACGATCTTCACCCTTCTTAGTTGCTATGGCATATATAGGGCTTGCTGAAAAAGTCTTCAAATTAGATCGATCGAAAAGCTATGTAATTCAAAGCAGCTATAACATTAACTCATCACACTAATAGATAAATATATGAAAAATGTTTGATTTTGAAAGAAATCTAAAAACAGATAAAAAACTGCCGTAGCAGTCTAGAAAGATTCATGACCGAAAAAGAGATTGCTATAGTAGTTTTAGAAGTATTTGCAAGTTTTGTCATCATACAATTGATGCTGAATCTCCGCTTTGCTTCTCCGATAAAGCATCTATGATTTTTTATGTCTGCTCTACTGTTTCTCTGTCGCTCGTTTTTAACCTTTCTTTGATTATTAGTGCCCCTAATGCCATTCTGAATGGTTTTGCTGGTGCCCCGATTCCCTCTGCTCAGAAGTGGATAGCATATTCTGCTTCAAATTCTGACCAGCGATTCTAAGCTGTGCCTTTGTTCCCCCCTTTCAATAAATCTTGCCGATCGCCATAACTGCTGGAGAGCCTAATTATCTTTGAGTTTAATTCTGGTAGTGGATTCGCGCTTGAATTGTTGTTTGCGGAGATTGTCGATTCGCTCGTTAACTTGTTTTTGGAGTTCGACGCGATCGACACGTTTGCTATAAATTTTGAGATACTTAATAGCGTCTTCGGTCTTACCATCACTTTCTTTGATTCTAGCAAGCGCGAGATAGTCCTGAGTTGCTACCATCGGCGCGATTTCATTGTAGCTTCTAATTAGTTGCGGCACGACGATCGTGGCTAAGAAAACTAGGAAGATAAACGATATTTTGGCATCTGGTTTCATTGATTCAACCAAATACATCGTCAGCGCAAATAACAAGACCATTACTATTAGCATAAATAATAAATGTGGGTCTTGGAGCAATACATTAGACGATTGTTCGACAGCCGCCGTATGCGTGCCGATCGTATATCCAACCAGTGCCGTAGTAGTAGGTAACGTAAATTGCCGCAGCGTCGAACCTTTGCCACTGAGATGAAAAATTAGTGACATAATACTGGCAATACTGGCAGCGAACGTCCAGATAGTCATGTTGTGCATCCCAGTTTTTGTCAAATATAAATTACCGATCGACAGTTAAAATCTGTGCGATCGATATCGCGAGTCATATTAACACGCATTGGGATAAATTTGCTGCTAGAATTTTTAATCTTTTAACCGTGCTGTGCCAGTAATGGTGCCGCTGCTAAGAGTTCTTGAGTGTAAGGTTGTTGGGGATTGCTAAAAATCTGTTGTGTGTCGCCCATTTCCACGATTTGTCCGCGATTCATCACGGCAATCCGATCGCACAAAAATCTCGCCAGCCAGAGATCGTGGGTGATAAATAAATAGGTAAGCTGGTGTTCGCGTTTGAGTTCGAGCATCAGATCTAGAATCTCGGCTTGAATCGTGGCGTCTAACATACTGACGGGTTCGTCGCAAATGACTAATTTCGGCTTGGTAATCAAAGCGCGGGCGATGCCAACGCGCTGCTGCTGTCCGCCAGAGAGCTGATTTGGGTAGCGATCGAAGTATTCAGTAGCCGGGTTTAAACCGACGCGTTCGAGCATCGCTAGGACTTGCGATCGCGTCTGTGCGGGCGTAGCATTTATCTCGTGAATGATTAAGGGATCGGCGATACTTTCACCGATGGTCATCATCGGATTGAGGGAGGCGCTGGGATCTTGGAAAATCATCTGCATATCCCGCCGTTTGGCGCGGATTGCCGCAGGTGATAGATGGGTGAGTTCTTCGCCGCAGAATGTCACCGTCCCACCAGTCGCGGGCACTAATTGGAGGATCGTCCGCGAGAGGGTACTTTTGCCACAGCCAGATTCACCGACTAATCCAAAGATTTCGCCTTCGTAGAGTTCGAGCTGGACATTATCGACAGCCTTATTGATGGTGGTTTTGGCATTGGTGAGTATCCGCTGAAGCAAATTAGTTTCGATCGTGTAATGCTTTTGGAGCTTATCGAGGGTCAGGATCGGTTTCTTGATTGCTAGCGCCGTTGCTGTCAATTCTGTAACTCGGTCGTTTGCCTGAACGTGGAGCGCGGACTTGAGGAGAGTTTGAGTGTATTCAGCTTGAGGATTGCCAAAAATATTGGCGACGGTACCTTCTTCTTCCTTACGCCCTTTATTCATCACCACGATCCGATCGCAATAAGTCGCGATCGTCGCTAGATCGTGGGAAATTAACAGCAGTCCCATCTGGCGTTCTTGACACAGCCGCGTCAATTCGCGTAAGATTTCCGCCGATACGCGCACATCCAAACTCGTCGTCGGCTCATCCGCAATAATCAACTTCGGATCGAGCAATAAAGCTAACGCGATCGCCACCCGCTGGCGCATACCGCCGCTGAATTCGTGCGGATACTGGTTCCAGCGATCGGCAGGGATTTGGACGGCAGCTAGGGTATCTAGAGCGCGTTGCTTGGCTTGTTGTCTAGTTAGATTTGGCTCGTGAGCTTGGAGCGTCTCCAGACAGTGATTCCCGATCGTCATCAGCGGATCGAGCCGCGTCATCGGATCTTGAAAGATCAAGCCCACCACTTCCCCCCGAAAGCGCCGCACGGCTTCAGCATCCATGTCTGGCACGGATTGCCCCTCAAATAAGATTTTGCCCTCGATCCGCGAATTGGCGGGTAACAGCCGCATTATTGCCTTACCCAGCGTAGATTTACCACATCCCGATTCCCCCACAAAGCCAATCTTTTCACCCGCTGCCAATTCAAACGACACATCCTCAATGGCGTGTGCTACTTGCTGGCTCGATTCGGCTTGAGGGTAAGTTATCCAGAGGTTTTGGACGCTGAGTAATTTCATGGGGGAGATGGGAGATGGGAGTTGGGAGTTGGAAGACGGGGAGAGGGGGAGATGGGGAGACGGGGAGATGGGGAGATGGGGAGATGGGGAGATAGGGAGATAGGGAAAAATTAACCTTTTACCCCTTACCCTTTACCTCTTACCCCTTCAGCCCCTTATCTCGCTCGAATCGTCGCATCAAATAAGCGGCGGCAAAATCGCCATTGGGATGTTTGACGAGGATATCGGCGAGATCG
>NZ_JANLWO010000503.1:0-4656 GCF_031364565.1 Chamaesiphon sp. OTE_20_metabat_361 | reverse complement strand
AGGCGGTTTGCCCGTCTTTTCTGTGCCACAAATCATTTGTTGTGCCTCACTAGCAATTTCATCTTTCATTGCCGCACATGCGTCGGTAATCGTATGCAATCGCCCAGTAGATTGCTGCTGGCGATCGGTACCGGAGGCACTATTTACTGGCAGAGCTTGAGGAATATTCACATCATCCATAGAATGTTTGGGCGTGCGGTATACACAACTACATTATTTTCTATGGTACAGCCCCTGCCACCAAATTCCATCACTTAGATTGCAGACACAGGCATCTATCGATCGACAGATAGCCGCAATTGCATTAACAACTAGCCATCGAGTTATTTGCTAAATAGGCGCTCCGATGATTAAAGTGCGACTTTAACCTTCGACCAGACCCCATTTTCATCCTCGTCAAATTGCTCTTGCACCTTTTCCCAACCAGCGTGCTCGGCTGTGGTTTTATCTTGGCTATCGTTGTAAGCCGCGCTGTAAGCCGTGATAAAGACGCCCTGAGCTTCTGGCGATAGATGCGTGCGAATTTCTGGTGAAAGGTCTTCTGGGCTGTTGTATGCGCCGCCAGCACGGGGTAATGGTGCATCAGCAGTGTGGATGTCTTTACCGCCTGCGCTTTCTAAGAGGATCTGGTATTCACCGACTCGATCGGCAGGAACTTCCAACATCATCATAAATTCACCTGCTTCGAGGCGCGTTTGATATAGAGCAGCTTGTTCTTCCGGCATACCAACCGCTGTCAAGACGGATACTAACCCGGCACCCGCACTACCTGCGATCGCGCCGCTAGCCGCCCCGAGCAAGATGGCTCCAATCGGCCCTGCGGCGACAACTGGCCCGACAAACGGAATCAGCAAGACGCCAACACCCGTGAGCAAGCTCAAGAAAGAGCCGAATAAAGAACCAAAAATTGCGCCGCTTCGCAGTCCACCGAGGATAACGTCGCGCTTGGTGATAAATCCGGTGATGCGCGTCTCTGATTGGAAATTGCGTCCGAGTACAGAGATATCCTCTTTGGGAATGCCGCGATCGATCAGGCGGCGAACAACACCATCGATTTGACTTTGTTCGGCAAAAATCGCGGAAATCGTGCGTTCTACTACAGGTGCAAGGATTTGTGTTTCTGCCATGAGAATTTATAGGTGATTATTTTAGTAAAAAAGTAGATCGACGCAAGTATTCGGCTCGATCGAACTTAGTTCGCCAAACTGCCACACTCGGCTAAAAAGAACCGAGCGTAGAGATAATTTAGCAGTTTGTCTAAATGCCGACATAGCCGCTAAGCTGGTGCGAACGAGTCAGGCGACCCGTCCGCCCGAGCGTCAGCTAGACCGTTACGGGAGCCTTCATTTGCATATCGGGACGCGCACCGTTAGCTTGAAGAGCTTCACCCTCGATAAACGAGCGGAGCATCCACGCCATTTCCTCGTGCTGTTCCATGATGGCAGTCAAGAAATCGGCAGTACCTTCATCGTGGAATTCTTCGCTACAAGTATCGAGATGTTCGCGGAGGTTGCGGATGATTTGTTCGTGATCTTCGACTAAGGCGCTGACCATACCTGTTGCCATCGGGATGTTGCCAGGATGCTCGGCGAGGGAGCCATATTCGAGGAAGCCTTTCATCGTCCCGATCGGGTAGCCACCTAGCGAACGAATCCGCTCGGCGATCGCGTCGATGTTAGCGGAGACGGCTTCATACTGCTTGTCCCAGAGTTCGTGCAGCGAGATAAATTGGGGGCCAACTACGTCCCAATGAAATTTTTTAGTTTTGACGACTAGTAGATATGAATCGGCTAAGTCATGATTGAGTAAGTCGATGACACCAGAACGTTGTTCGTCAGTCAAACCAATGTTAATGCTACGCATGATTGTCTCCAATAATATTTATCGAAATTGTTAGTAAATCTTGGTTAGTAGCGAAATCTTGAAGGTTAATAAGGTAAATTTAGCAGCCAGCAAGCGGACTATTTACCAAAGAATCCTTTTACTCGATCGGCTACTGTCTCGGCAGCGTTTTCAACTTTCTCGGCACCAGTATCGATCGCATCCTTGGCTTTGTCTGTGTTTTCTTTCAGAGCTGCTGTTGCGGATCCCCTCTGGTCTTCTAGCTCTGACTGTGTTTTGCCGATCGCTTTTTTGGCAGAACCGCGCATTTCATCTGCTGTCCCAGATACTTGTTTCGACATACTATCGACGCTGGTAGCGATGACTGGGGATGCGTTGGCAATATTGACGCCTAAGAAGACACTCTGCCAAACAACCGCCAGCACCAATACGCCACTAATTAATTTGGCGATTCGAGCGCCGACAGTAGCAACTAAACGATCGAGCTGAAATTTCATAACTTTTAGTGTTCATCAATTAGTGCTTCATTTAATAACAATACTTTGAAGCACCCGATCGTCGAATCACTCTACAGAGAGATTTGTGGCAATTAGTGGCTCGCGCCAATCTCTATCGATCGACAGAGAATCGATTTATTCCTCACGCTGACGCTGACGGACGTAGCCAGCAATACCCCGCTGAGATTGTTTGATAAAATCGCAAATTTCTCGGACTAACTCCGAATCAAATTCAGCTTCTAGTTTGGTTAAAGCTTCTGGAATTAATAAATTAGATTGATAGAGAATCTTGAACGCGCGTTTGAGTGTCAATCTTTGCTCGGATGTAAATCCCGCTCGCCGCAACCCCACTGTATTCAAACCCATAACTTTGTTGAGCGTAGTACTGCGGGTCATGCAAAATGGGGGAATATCTTTCTGAGCTGCCGAACCACCAGCCATCATCACTAGTCTACCGACACTGACAAATTGATGTACCAAACAATTGCCGCTGATAAATGCGCGATCGCCAACGCTAACGTAACCCGCTAGTAGCGCTCCATTGGCGACGATTACATCATTACCCAGCACGACATTGTGGGCGAGGTGACTGTTTGCCATCAAGAGGCAGTTATTACCCACTGTCGTCACCGATCCCGCCTTGGTACCGCGATGAATGGTGACTCCTTCTCTGAGGCTACAATTTTCCCCGATCTTGACGTAGCTCGGCTCGTCTTTAAATGCTAAATCTTGGGGTAAATCGCCTAAGACGACATTGCTATGGATATGACAGTTGTGACCGATCGAGGTGTAAGGTAGCAGCGTTACATGTGCATCTAAAGTACAATTATCCCCAATCTCTACATCATGTCGAATGTAACAAAATGGCCCGATCGTCACATTCTCACCAATTTTGGCTCCAGGTTCGATCGCTGAGGTGGGATGAATTTGCACGATCGTTTAGGAGATGGGGGATGAGAGCGAAGATCTGGAACGGCAGCAATGGTTGTTTTACTTAGGCTGCCTAGTAGTCGTTGACAGACGATCGAAATTAGCGATCGAAATCCTCCCGCTGCATCTGTTTGGATGCACGGTAGGCATCTGCCATTCTGCCAAAGTTGATTTTAAATTCTTGCCAACCAAGGAGAGTACCCGTGCTATCTTCTTCTTCGTCCCAACAAGCAGATAGGATACCATAAGTTAGCCCCAAGACGCTCAATCCCAGACAGCCCATACTCGTCAGTAAGACGAGCGTATTCGGGACTTTGGCAATGTGATTGATCAGGATAAAATAACTACCGATAAATACGCCCATCCCCATCAGTACTGGAATCCCGCAAAATACCAATACCCGCCGAATCATCCGCCCACTAACGATATCGGGAATATACCCCGAACCTTGCTCGTCGATCGCTGGTACTGGCGTCGCTGGCTTGACGATCGGGGTGCCTTTTTTAGCGGCAGGTTTGCGCTGCTTGCCACTCTTACGCGGCTCAAACGGTACGGATTGGCGAGGATTCTCAGCAGACATAGGGATGTTCCGATTTAGGGCGATCGATGGTGAAAAGAGTATCTGTACGAACCGATAAGCTGGGGCGATCTGGATCGATCGAGCCTAACTACTCAGACTCGATTAAACCTGGCTAATAACTAGCTACTAGTCAGTAGTTATTAGTCTTTGACGCGGCGGATACCCAGGCTGTCGGCTAGGCTTTGGTAACGTTGAACGCTTTCGACTTGGATAAATGCCAGTAACCGTTTGCGTTGTCCGATCATTTTCAATAAGCCTCGACGGGAAGCATGATCGCTTTTGTTGGCTTTGAGGTGTTCGCTCAGACGGTTGATTCTCTCAGTCAGCATAGCGACTTGCAGATCTGACGAGCCTGTATCTGTTGCGTGCAACTGATACTGCGACATGATTTCTTGCTTGCGTTCTTGGGTTAGTGTCATGAATACTGAAAACTATAATTAAATTTTGCAACTTACTATTTTAGCATTTAATGTTTGGTTTGACTAGAGATGGAAAATTAGTGAGGAGTGGATAGTGGATAGTGAATAGTACCTGAGTATTGATAAATGACAGCGGTATTACTTCATACCTTTTACCCATTACCTCTTACCTTTTACCCATTACACATTACCTCTTACCTTTTACCCATTACCCATTACCCTACCCCCACACTCCTCACTCGCCGACTAAAATGAGGATAGTAGGTCAAAACAAGAGAAAATATGTCAACATTGGCGGCGATCGGCGTTTTAGCATTATTAATTTTTGTCCACGAACTGGGGCACTTTTTAGCAGCCAGATTACAGGGTATATATGCCAATAAATTTT
>NZ_JANLWO010000447.1:0-6050 GCF_031364565.1 Chamaesiphon sp. OTE_20_metabat_361 | reverse complement strand
TTTATACAATTTATCTTGATTTTGAAGTTTTAAATCACTCGATCGAACTAACTCTGTTTATTCGATCGTCGATAAATAATTGACATACCTAGATGAAGGTATAAAAAATAGTTGCACTGAGAAAAATCATCATCGATTGCAATATGCACGAGCATAAGCGATCTAGATTGAAACATCTACAATTCGATCGCATTTGGAGAATTTTTGTTCGCCCAATCGATCGACATCATCAATAAGTCCGATCTCAGCGTTCGAGAATTTGAGTTTCCCCATCGGAGATAGAATGATGAATTACGCAACAGATATTCGTGCCGCATGGCTCTTTCCGTCTCTCCGCAAGGGTAACTATTGGCAGCCAATTTTTCGAGATTTTAGCCAACGGTTCGAGACGATCGTTTATGCGGGACTGTGGTCGGGATTTACACCAGGTTTGGAAGATACCTTTGCCGTCGAAGTTGTCGGCAATACCCAGTTCGGGCAAGATTATAGCGCTCGCGTTGCCAATGCTTCGCTCAAAATTGTCTTACCTTTATGGAAGTTTCGACCGCAGATTATTTTTACCAGTGGATTTTCAATTTGGACGATCCTGGCGCTGGGTTTGAAACCAGTGGCGGGGTGGCGGGTGGCAATTTTATACGATGGCAGTTCGCCGAGTATTGATTTTCGCAATTCTTGGGCGCGATTGCTATTGAGGCGATTGCTGGCACGGATGGCGGATGGGTTTTGTGCCAATAGTGGTGCCGCCAAGGATTATCTGATCGATGTTTTGCACGCGCCCCCAGCGAAGGTGTTTGGGAGTACTTATTTGGTACCCGATGTCACTGCTTTGGTACCTACTCACCAGATAGCTGCGCCAGCGGTAACGGGCGCTGGCACTGATGCCCAGCAGAGCGTCACCTTCTTATTTGTCGGCGAACTGATTCCCCGCAAGGGACTGCGGCAACTGCTCCAAGCTTGCGCCCTGCTCGATCGATCGTCCCAACATCATTATCGACTACTAGTCGTCGGGGATGGTTCCGAACGCGCGGAACTCGCCCAGTTAGCTACTGCTGAGAATTTAGACGACGTTGTGACTTGGATTGGGTGGGTGCCTTACGAGCAATTAGGTACCTATTTTCAATCGGCAGATGCCCTGATTTTCCCCACATTAGAAGATGTGTGGGGGATGGTGGTACTCGAAGCAATGGCTTTCGGGCAGCCCGTATTGTGCTCCAAATGGGCGGGTGCGGCAGAACTCATCGTCCCTGGTGAAAACGGTGAATTATTCGACCCCCATCACCCCGCCGCATTAGCCGCCCTCATGACACGCGTACTTCAGCAGCCGCAGTTGCTCGCGACGATGGGCGCAAACGCCCGCCGGATGACCGCACAATATACACCCGCAGTCGCTGTGGACAATTTTCAGATGGTCGTCGATCGAGTATTGGCATCCCCACCAGCACTAGCTTAGGGCGCGAACAGTCAGGCTTTAGGCTTTAGGGAAAACTCCGCTGTAGTTTTCCCAAAAGCCTAAAGCCTAAAACCTCAAGCCTAAACCCTAAACCCGCTGCGAATGAAGATTCTGTCCTCCTAGTTGCACATACATCATCATGAAAATTTTGATTCTGCATAATCGTTACAAAATTATCGGTGGCGAAGAAGGAGTAGTGAAGGCGGAGTATGCCCTCCTAGAACAGCGCGGTCATAAAGTGACAGTATTAGAGGCAAACAACGATCGAATTGTCGGCATCTGGGGGAAGCTGAGCACGGCGATTAATGGCCTTTACTCACTTTCTGCCAAACACCAAGTCAGCGACGCGATCGCCCAGCTAGAGCCAGATCTCGTCCACGTTCATAACTTTTTCCCCCTCTTGTCCCCATCGGTTTATGATGCTTGTCTGGATGCAGAAGTCCCGGTAGTGCAAACATTGCACAACTACCGCCTCCTGTGCCCCAAAGCGATGCCGTTTCGGAATGGACAGATCTGTGAGGATTGTTTCGATCGAGTCGTACCGTGGTCGGGCGTTTTACATGGTTGTTATCGCAATTCCCATATCCAAAGCGCTTCTGTCGCTGCGATGCTGGGTCTGCATCATTGGCAAGGCACTTGGCACAAGCGAGTCGATGCCTATATTGCTTTGAGTGATTTTCAAAAGCAGGTGTTCGTGCGAGCGGGTCTACCCGCAGAACGTTTTTTTGTCAAACCAAATTTTGTCTTTGGGAATGAATTTCCGCCAGACTCACAGCGAGGTGATTTTGCGTTATTTGTGGGTCGATTATCTGAAGAAAAAGGCGTCGAAATTTTGCTCGACGCCTATTTACAACATCAACTGACGATCCCCCTCAAAATTATCGGCGATGGCCCATTGAGGGCGACATTAGCAGCCAAAGCCGCCGGATTAGCGCAGGTGACATTCTTGGGACAGCAAGATCCAACGGTGGTAATTCAACTGATGCAACGCGCCCAGTTTCTCGTCTTTCCGTCGATCTGGTATGAAGGTTTCCCCTTGACGATCGCCGAAGCATATGCCTGTAAACTGCCTGTAATTGCCTCGCGGCTGGGTTCGATGAGCGAAATCGTCCGCGATGGGGTTACGGGTTTGCACTTTGAATCTAGCAACGCCACAGATTTAGCCAGCAAAATCCAATGGGCGATCGCACATCTCCAGTCTATGCAAAAGATGGGGGCTGCTGCGTATGAAATTTATCAAAATTGCTATACTCCCCAAGCGAACTATCAGCAATTACTTCACATTTATCAATCGGCGATCGATCGGGCAAAAATGCGATCGCTTAATTAGGTAAAAGGTAAAAGGTAAGAGGTAATGGGTAAGAGGTAATGGGTAAAAGGTAAGAGGTATAGGTTCTATATCTGCTTGGGTGCCGATACTAGTTCGCTGAATAGAGTGGCATAACGCTTTGCTTGTAACTCGATCGAGAATTCGCGTTCGGCTTTCTCGCGGGCGTAATTACGCAAATTTTGATGTCGGGAGGGGTTGTCCAGTACCCAGGCAATGCCTGTCGCTAGATCCTCGATATCAAAAGGTTGGGCTAGATAGCCATTTTTTTGGTGTTCGATCAGATCGGGTAAACCACCGACATCGAAGGCGACACAGGGGGTGCCACAAGCTAGTGCTTCCAGGACGACATTGGGTAAATTGTCTTGAATCGAGGGTGCCACTAGCACATCCGCCGCTGCGTATAAAATCGCGATCGAGATATCGTCAGTGAGAGTGCCCAAGGCATGATATTTAAAGCCACAAATTTCCGCGTCCAACAACGCTGGGCCAAAAATGACCGCCTCTAGCCGATCTGTCCATCCCGAGCTGCTTAATTTTTTTAAGGCTGGCTCTAGGAGCTGAAATCCTTTGCGCGGATCGATCGTGCCTAATGTGGCTCCGAAGAGGATTAGCTGCTTGTCGAGCGGGAGATTGAGGATCTGTCGTGCTAATAACTTATCGATCGGTTTATATTTAGTCAGATTGAGTCCATTGGGGATTAGCTCGACCCGGTGGTGCTTTAATAACGAGCTAGATGCGGCACATTTTGCCAGCCACTTACTCAAGACGACAACCGTGGGATTGGTTTGCTGCAATGCTTTCGCTTTGCGTTGCCACACCCAGCGCGATAGATCGGATTCGCGATCGCTATTTAGTTGCGGACAAGCACCACAGGCAACTTGATAGCGATCGCAAGTCTGATTATAGTGACAACCGCCCGTAAATGCCCACATATCGTGTAGGGTCAGTACCAGCGGCTGTTTGATTTTACCAATCGCCTCGATCGACACATAGCCCTGACAAATCCACTGTAAATTGATAATATCGGGGTCGAAGGCGATCGTCCGCTGGAGCGTGCTACCAGGGAGCCATTGGAGCGAAAACGGCGCACGATTGGGACGATGGTACAGATTTAGCGGTAATGAATCCAGGCGATAACTGAGATTGAGTTTGGCGATCGTTTTGTCCAGAGCGGTTTGTGGCCCTGTAATCCTCGGATCGTTACTTTGTTTTTGCTGGATCGAAATCTGAGCATCTAAACCCATCTGCCCAAGTCCCTCATGCAACCGACAAGCCGCCCGCCCCGCACCGTCTCTTTCGCCAGTGCTCAGCATTAAAATTTTCATGTTTATTTAGATCGAAAATTTTTCGAGATCGACATGTTGCAGATCGGCAAATTTGACAAATCGGGTGGCGATGCCCTCGGGATTGTTAAAATATTGCTCCATCAGCGCTGCTGGCTGTTTGCTCCCGCCACCGCCGCGATCGATCAGTTTGGCGATATAAGTGCAGTATGCTAGGCGCAGAGCATTAATTTTACCGAGTACTTCTTGCCTGATCTCCGTCGGATCTGGGGGGGCTGCTTTCCACTGCTCGACGGCTTGAGCCACTCGATCGGGGTCGGGAGGCACGATAATCGAGTTATGCGGGCTAAAAAACTGGTCGCGACCGCCTTTACTAGGCGTACTGACAACGGGGATGCCACACAGTAAGTATTCACACGATGCCAGCATCGCGCCTTCTTGGGCGGATAGACACAAACCCGCGTAAGCTTGGTTGTATTTCCGCGCCAATTCTGGACGCGGCAAAAATTCGCGATTAAAATCCGCATGGTGAAGTTCGGGACAGTAGGCGTGCAAATCGCCACCGTAGGATACCACCATCAGTGGATCGACTTGTTTGGCCAGAGCCAACCGCTTGAATGCTGCCAACTGAGCGGTATAAATAGCATCATAAATCTTCGGTTCTGCGAGGGGTTTGTAGAGATGCTCGTTGATGTAGAGATTGTGATTGAAGTGAGCACCTCGAATCAGCATCATCTTTCGCACCCGATCCTCATCTTGAGCATTAACCATTAAATGGTGCTCTTGCTGCTCTAGTTGATGGGAAACTTGTCTGGCTGTAAATTTTGCCATCCGATGAATTGGTACACTCCAGCCCGCAACATGTTCTAAAACATACTGAGGATGAAATGAAGGTGGTAAGGTAATGTCTTCAGCGAAGTTACCCAGAATCTTGCCCCTGAGTGCCAATTTTGTACTGAAGGGATATCCACTAATGGTCGAAACTATCAACGGGTCGGTAGCTAAAATGTAAAGACCATGAAATAACATGATAGGGGATAGGGGATAGGGGATAGGGAATAGGGGATAGGGAATAGATACCTTGTAGCCTACTATTAGGGTTTCTTGAGATGATTCTATTGTTTAACGAGATGTAGGGGTTTAAATCCCCCACCATTGACGGTGGATTGTTGTTATGGTCATTTTTAAATCCCCATCCTAACGAACCAATTATCAATTATCAATTCTCAATTCTCAATTCTCAATTAAAATAATTATGCTGACCTAGTTAGCTGCTTGAGTTTTAATTGAATCCGTTTGAAAAATTTGGGAAAATAATCAAAACAAATATCTTGAATGAGTCGATCGATCTGTAAATTACGGGCTACTAATTCGGGATGTTGGAGTGGAAAATTTATGGCTGTGGCGGGGATACTTAATTGGGGACAATCTGCCGAATTTGTGTCTGCCGATCGCGTATGTGTCGCATCGGCATCGAAGCCAATATTTGTCACCAAATTTACCTGCGGCACGATTCCTAAGCCACCTTGAAGCCAGCAAGCCAGCGTCCACTGGTAATCCCAACAACCTAAATCTCGGGAGCTGACATCATGAAAAATTCGCGCCCAAGTTTTCACGGCATGTTCGTTACCTAATAAATCTTGGAGTAACTGATGCTGGCGATCGGGTGCCATTTGCGACCAGATTTGCATGTCGTAGTCATAATGTTGCCATGCCCGTCGCCACGTCGCCCAACCCCAAGAAAGCGTATAACGAGAAAACAGATAACTATCTTCATGCTGATATTTACTCGCCCAAAAATTGTTACCAGAAATGTGCATGACCCGATCGTCATCGCGATAGCGGGTTAATAATTCATCGCAAAATCGAAAAAAATCGGGATGGGGAATGCAATCATCTTCGAGGATAATTGCGGTTTCGACGCGATCGAATACCCAACTAATCCCTGTCGCCGGACGCACCCCACACCCCAAATTTGTATCGGCAT
>NZ_JANLWO010000401.1:0-8356 GCF_031364565.1 Chamaesiphon sp. OTE_20_metabat_361 | reverse complement strand
ATTTATTCTCAATGGTGGTGCTAGTGCCGCGATCGATCTGTGCTTAAATAATCTCCAGATCGAAATCGCTCACGAGCATCATCAAGCCCAGTATTTTGGCATTATCGCCGCGATGGGTGGGATTAGTGGTTCCTTGGGTACCTTAGTGGGCGGTACGGTGGCTAGCTGGGAAATTGTCGGTGGATTGACGGGTTTATTTGTGATTTCCAGCATCCTCCGGTTATTATCTCTATTGCCGATGATTTTCCTGCAACCAGCGGGCGAACGCTCTGTATTTCAATTACTAGAATTTACCTGGTTAGCACGATTGCTAAAACGTTCTGATTCACTATGAATTCAAAAGCCCCCTGCTTGGTGCGCTAATCCGTCGGGAAACCCGACGAACGCGCATCCGCTTTTCAAGGGGGTTGGGGGATTTAGATCTCAAAACGAAGTCCAACCGACGTGTGTATACACCGTAGCTTATAAAGGGGATGCTAGGTGGGGTAAAGATCCATAGCTTTAATTCTTTAAATTGGAATCGGTATTACTAGCTAACTGGAGGAACACTTCATCAAACTTTAATAAAAAGTATCCCGTCCAACCCTGTGAAAAACTCCACCAACCATTCAACCCAAAAATATAGGCTCTGGGTAAACTTCCTGGCGGCGAATTCAGATCGCAATTAAAGTCATCCCATTCCGATAACCATCTCCCACCAACCCGCCACCGCACACATTCACCAAACTTATTTTCACTAATTGTTTGGGCGTGCATATTTCCCGATGACTTACAGCCAAGCTGCTGCCACAAATCGCGCTGCACGCTAAATCCAAAGCGCCCATTACTGGCTGTAACCCACAATCGATCGATCTCAGTCAACGCCTGCTGTGAAATGTGCGGCACATCTGTGGTTGATAACCAGCCCTCTCGCTCGCGATTTGCTAATGATAATAACAAGCGTTTAGTTTCCAGATCGGCTGCTTTAAAATTACCTAAATTAAGTAATTCTTCTAAGCGAGTGCCAGCACCAAAAGTTGACCCACGATCGTCAGCAGGCTGGACTTGCTGCATAACTAGAGATCGATCGGATTTCAAGAACTCATATGCAGTATTAATCAACTGAAACTTTGCTCGTGCTTGCTGTTGTAAAACGGCATCGCCCACAAACCGATCTGGATGCCAAACTTTCGCTAAATTCCGATAAGCCTGCTTAATCTCCGCTGGTGAGGCTCCAACTTCGAGTTCGAGCACTTGGTAGTGTAGCTCTGGTTTCATACGGGCAATTAGATTAAGCTATAAATGGTCGAGTTGGCGATCGCGCTTGTTGCTGCCAATCGCAGATCTAGGATACCCAAATCTCGATCGATTATCGATCGTCTCCATGATTTTGTGCCGTTTTATACCTTTATTTTTCACTATTCTCCAGCCTAGATCTAGCTGCGAGATTTGCTAGGATCCCACTGTTAAATCTACGAATTTTTAGTTACCTTTTTGTGAGTAAACATGACCCTAATTAACGACGAAATCCTCGCAACTATTCCCTCGCCTTGTTTTGTACTAGAAGAACGACTACTCGATCGCAATCTTAGCATCTTCGATCGAGTCCAGAAAGCTGCCCCGATTCGCATCATGCTCGCGCTCAAAGGGTTTGCATTATTTCCGAGTTTCCCCCAGATTCGCACCACCCTTCAGGGTGCGTCTGCTAGCTCCTTGTGGGAAGCTCGACTCGCCGCTGAGGAGTTTGGGAGCGAGGTACATGTTTATTCGCCAGCTTATCGGGATGAAGATGTGCCCGAAATTCTGACTTATGCTTCCCACATGACCTTCAATTCGCTCGCGCAGTACGATCGATTTCGCGCTCAGCTAGCGGCACATACGCCCCACAAACCCTCAGCCGGACTGCGAATCAATCCAGAGTATTCGCCCGTCACTACCGCCCTCTACAATCCCTGTCAGCCCTCGACTCGGCTTGGAGTATCCGCAGCGCAGCTAGGCGATACTTTACCAGCGGGTATCGATGGCTTCCTGTCGCATAATTTATGCGAGAGCGATTCATTTGCTTTGGAAAAAACGATTATTAATATCGAAAGATTATTTGGCAAGTTTTTACCGCAAATTAAGTGGTTAAACTTCGGCGGCGGTCATTTGATGACCCGCAAAGATTATGATATCGACCATGCGATCGCGGTACTAAATGCCTTTAGCGAGCGTCATCCCCACATTCAGCTCTGGATGGAACCAGGTTCGGCAATTGTCTGGGAAACCGGATTTCTCATTGGCAAAGTGTTGGATTTAATTCCAACTGATGATGTGGTAAATGTGATGCTAGATTTATCGTTTACCGCGCACATGCCCGACTGCTTAGAGATGCCTTATAAGCCCGCAATTCGCGGCGCAAGCGAGCCAAAAACTGGCGAACCAATCTATCGAATGGGTGGCTCTAGTTGTCTGGCTGGCGACTTTTTGGGCGACTACGCTTTCGATCGGCAGTTAACAATCGGCGATCGGCTGATCTTTGAAGATATGATGCACTATACGATGGTGAAAACTTCGATGTTTAATGGTGTCGTCCATCCCGCGATCGGACGACTCGATAAAGACGGTAAATTTGAGTTATGGCGTGAATTTTCTTATCAAGACTATCGCTCGCGATTGGGTTAGTATTTCAGATACCTGACTGTACTAGTTAGTTGGGTATCTGGCTATTCAACTACTAAGCTTAAGTACAGCTTCGATCGCCTTAAGTAGATCTGCTTCAGAATACGGTTTAGTCAGATAGAAGTCGATCCCTTGTTTTTGCCCCCACATCCGATCCAAATCTCGATCGCGAGCAGTACAAGCAATAATCGGAATTTCTTCGGTATCCGGGTAAACCTTTAGCAGCCGACAAAACTCAAAGCCATTAATTCCCTCCATCGTAATGTCTGTGACGATCGCGTCTGGCTGGTGCTTGACAGCCAATTCTATGCCATCTTCAGCATTATTTGTAGCAATAACTTCATAATTATTGTTTTGTAAAAGGAGCGTAATTAATTCCCGTTCTGATTGACTGTCTTCGACAACTAAAATTTTAATCATTGCTGCGATTCTTCAGACTAGTAAAGTATCGATCGATTAGACCGAATTCAACTCGACCGTAATTATCCAGTAACTGCTACCAATAATTCAAAGCTAAATTAATCATATATTACTTTATTATAAAGCACAAAGTTACATCGACACATTTCTGTCCGTCGATCGCGAGCGAATGTATAGCAAAAAAACTAGGTTAATATCGCTAGAGATTTAGTCATCACCAATTCCTACTGCATCTGCGATCGCTGCCAATCCACGCGCTTCTAATTTAGCTAACAATCCAGTTAAAATTCGATCGACCATCCACGGTCCATTATAAGTCCAACCCGTATATACCTGAATTAAACTAGCACCAGCAGCAATCTTTTCCCAAGCATCATCGGCGGTGAAAATGCCCCCCACGCCAATAATGGGCAAGCTGCCACCCGTTTGCTGATAAATAAACCGGATGACTTCAGTAGACTTTTGACGCACTGGTGCCCCACTAATTCCCCCAGCTTCTTCAGTAACTTTTTTGCCTGTAGCGGTGACAAAATTCGTGGTTAATTGCGATCGATCGATCGTCGTATTGGTCGCAATAATTCCGGCTAATTGGTATGTCTGAGATAGCTCTACTACTGCGGAAATATCCTCCCATGCTAAGTCCGGCGCAATCTTAACTAAAATTGGTTTTCGACCTTGATTTTCTTGTTGTAAAGTATCAAAAATAATCCGCAATGGTTCGATCGCTTGGAGATCGCGTAAATTCGGCGTATTCGGCGAACTCACATTAATCACAAAATAATCGCCCAAATCTTTTAACCGTTGGAAGCTACCTAAATAATCAGTCGCCGCCTCATCTAAAGGCGTCACCTTAGACTTACCCAAATTAATCCCGATCGGGATGGTAAAATTACCAGCATGACGCTGTTGCAGCGCCGCAGCCAGCGCGGCACTACCCAAATTATTGAACCCCATCCGATTTAAAGCCGCCCGATCTTGGGGCAATCGAAATAATCGCGGCTGGGGATTCCCCGGCTGTGGATGATAAGTAACCGTTCCCAGCTCCGCAAACCCAAATCCCAGATATTGCCACATCCCAGCGGCAATTCCATCTTTATCAAAACCCGCCGCTAAACCAACCGGATTGGCAAATTTCAGCCCGAATAAAGACTGCTCTAGCTGTCGATCTGTCCGACAAAAATACTGCTGCAAGCTCGCCTTAGCAAGTTTGGTTAGCGGAGCCGTCGGCGTCGCATCGATCGCGTGTAGCAGGGCTAATGACCGCTGATGGACGACTTCTGGATCTGCTTTAAAACCCGAAAATAACAGCGGACGAATGGCGAGTTGATAGATATCCAAAGTATTATGAGCGGCTAAACGGTTGGCTATTGTGAAGTCTGTGGCGGCAATTGGAAGTAAACAGGTGGGAAATCGAAATGGCGATCGCGCAGATTTGATTTGAAGAAACTATATAATCAATTATCAGTCTAGATCTAAATATCAGAATTTAGACTATTCGGTCATTAATAAAGTACTTAATCTTTGAGGAGTATTCAGTGATCCATCCCATCCCACCGATCGTGACAAGTCCTGCGACAACAGCTCCACCCTCGCAGCCCGTAATTCATACAGCGCCAAAGACTAGCAGCTTTTCCAAAATTGCGCTGTCAAATTGGAAAAATCGCGCCCCACTCACTAGCCCCGAGATCCAAGCTCCCACCGCACCACGCAAAATCGCCCAGTCCGAACTCCCCGGTGGATCGACACCGCCGCCCCCAACCGCTCCACCAGCACCGAGCACTGTCGATACAGGTAGCGGCTATCCCTCCAGAATTCCCCGCAATTATTTTGGCCCAGCCATTGCCACAGGCAATGGTAGCGGTTCCTTTGGCGTCATTAGCAGGTTCGCATTTGGGGAAAATTATTCGCTGCGCCCTTCAGCCGTTTTTGGCGGTAACGGGACGATCGTGCGACTACCCATCACCTATGATTTTGTGTTTAGCGATCGAGAACCCTTCGAGCGCAACCCAGTGGTAACTTTCCATGCTGGTGGTGGGGTGCAGTATAGTTCCAATAGCGATTTCAGATTACTCGCAACCGTCGGTGTGGATGTCAACTTGTTTGAAGGTGTAGCACTAGTCAGCAGTTACAATACCGACTTCGGCCCTAATGCTGGTGTCAACTTTGGTGTGGGGTTTGAATTCTAATCGCTCTTGACGGTAGTTATCGCAACCGTCGGGGCGATGAGGACATCTCGACCATTACGGCAATACCCCTGACTTCTTTGAAGAAGTCGGGGGGTATGTCCGAAGCTAGCGCGGCAGTTGCTATAGCTAAAGAACCAGGGGAGAGACTCGATCTTGAGTCTCTCCCCTAATGAGGATTATCGCGCTCGATAATCCCGATTGAGTCGAGCGCGAGTAGCAAACACATCTATAGATCTCGATCGGTCGGTTAATAATTACGTTTAAAGACATCCTGTTGTAGATAGATCGCACTTGGCGACAGGGGAGGTAGCAAGGAAAAGCTATTGAATTTAGTATCGAAATTAAAATTCCGTTGTGGAACGTTAGCATAACTTCCCGGACTACTTCCACCAGCAATCCACTGACCGCTAGACTCTAGAGGTCTACCCACACTTACAAAGGAACCATAATAGTTGAAATATTCAGTATTTGTGCCCCAATCTTCCAGTAGACGGTAGTAGTTGTTCAGACCGCCGCTATATTTCGGCCCCGTACAGGCACGATTAAGGCCCAGATTATTACAACTACTCATCACCGAGGACAAAAAGGCAGCATTTACTGCCGTCGGATTACTAACAATATAGCGGCTAGTCCCAAAATTAACTGTCGAGCCATGCGAGGCGTTGGGAATTCCACAGCTAATCTGACCACCAGGCGTGTTCAAGAAATTTGCAGAACCTACACCGCTCAGACATTCATTGGAGAGAATCGTAATTACGTCAGCCATTACAGACGCAGGTAGCCGATCTACGCTGGGCACATTCACAGCAGTAGCAGGTTGAGCTGCACCATTATTATTAAAATTACCTTGAATGTAGACCGCGCGATCTGTGACTAACGTTAGCGCTCCAGGCAAATAGTCACCGCCATTGAATGCAAAGCCAAAGGGACTCTGACCGTTGGCACCACCGGGATATTTGCGGGGATAGTCAATCACGATCGGATTGCCACTAGTGTCTAGACTATTGGTGCCGTCAGGTTTTTTGCGGTAGATCGGCGCAGTGGTATCGGGAGTGATATCGTTGGTCGCCGAGATCGATCCATTGCCATCGAGATCGTCATTGACGGTAGCATGAAGCACCAGCCCACCCTCCGTAGTGTCACTGCTCCCCAATCCTAATGAAGTCAGTCTAATGGTGCCAGCGGCGGCTGCTCTAGCAAAAGCCAAGCCCGTCGTCACATTGACAGTATCAGCGAAACTATCAATCCCAGTGTTGAAAGCCGCGTCTTTGAGAGCGACAGTGGTTGCGTAAGGCAATGTCAGATCGGTGTTTGTAGCTTCGACATACAAACCGTCCCGATTCCAGACTGATAAACTGAGCACATTGGTTTGCAGCATCGTCATCCACCTCTGCTCGCGATTATCGTAGAATCCGCTATTGCGGCGATTTGCAGTGATTTGCACGATCGAATTATCGTTTTCGATCCGCTGGACAGGTGCGGGGAGAAACCAAGCATCTCGAAGTGCGGCGATCGCATTTGGAGATGCCGACAGCAGTGCCGTTCGATCTGCGGCAGTGAGTGTCGGAATACGCGTACTATCAATGAGCGTAGTAAATGTGTCTTTAAAAGCTTTCAGAGAGCCATCGACAACGGCACCAGTGTTTCCACCATACACACCATTGTCGAACGCTGTGTTGAGCGTAGCGTAATTAACGGGTGAAGGAGTAGATACTAGCGCGAGTTGGAGCGCACGGAGAACTGCATTGTTGTTTGTCGAACTACTCAATGTCGGTGGTGTGGGCAAGACGGTCGGCTTACCTAACATCGTATTTTCAGCGCCAAGGAGTGCAGCAGTTTGTTTGATATAAGTCCTAACCATCACTGGTTGACGCAGACTTTGGAGCTGACCTTTGGTAAAGATATTGCAACGCAGTGCCGCAAAATTGTTTCTGGTAGGATCGACATAGGTGGAGGCTGGATCGCTACCTGGTGCGGGTGGCGCTGTCGTACAAGCCCCACTACCACCAGTCTGGATCGATGTAAAGTTGAACGGGATGCGGCTGGAGTCGCGAGTCCACGGCGTCGTAGCTTTACTCGTAACATCTCGATCGGGCACCATTTCCAGCCGCATATCCGCCTTATCATAGTATCTACCGACCCGATCGTTATAATAATTACGTTTGCGTAAAAATCCTGCGTCGGGTACATTCAGAGTTGTGGCTCCAGCCACACCATCTTTAACTTGACCGCCAAAAGCAGCTATTTCTGCATTGGATAGTGGAGTGGTAAGAGATGTACCAACCAGCAAGCGCGTCCGAAAATAACTATCTGGGAAATAGACAGGTGGGGGACTATTCGTAATTGGATTGCCTGACTGAAGCACCCGCACCGCCGCAGTTCCCGGCGAGCTTAAAGGTTGACCTTGATATGAGAAAGAGGCATCGGTACGATCGTAAATCTCCCCAGCACTAGTGACTTTATCATTGAAATAGGTAGTTGCGCCTAAAGGAGCAGCCCCAGCCGGATTGGCAGCCGTACTTTGAGCATAGAGATTACCATTAGTATGTACCCGTCCACCGAGAATCATCCTCGGAGTGGAGGTCATCTCCAAGTCACCATCATAAAACACCGCAAATTGAAATAGCGGTACGATCCGACTCTTGAAATCCATTTGCAAAACAGTCTTGCCATCACTGTTCTGAACTGGGTTGCTGGGATTTGTCAGATTTGGTTTAGCAGCCGTAGCGTAGACGGTGTAGCGATATTCTAAAGCATTCAATCCCGCATAAGTCTGCCCCGCAGGAATAAGTTTAGGATCTGGTGCTGGTGGACTCGAACCTGCGACATAATCCGTCTTGTCCTGTACGAAAGTAAAGGCTGTATACTGAATGCTATTTCTACCGCCATCTTGCTCGCTTAAAACTATAGCGCCAGATCCATCGGTACTAGTAGTCTGAGCAATATTGTTATTGTATTGAAATGGATAGTTCCGACACTCGAAGTCGTTGTTAGCCGTTGGCGTAGTAGTCAGCGGTAGCGAAAAGCAATTTGAGATATTTGCCGGGTTGGGAGTTGCAGTTTTGTTGTCTGGGAGAGTGTAACCGACAAATTTTTGGCGAAGTTGATCG